>JAZRON010000075.1:0-26777 GCA_045648725.1 Faecalimonas sp. | reverse complement strand
AGGAATTAAGGGCGAAGAAGAGGAAGAAGCACCGAGAGTTGGTTTTTGGAGGCTCATTATACAAGGGGTTGCCACATCGATTGATGCTTTGTCTGTGGGATTTACCATTTCTGAATATGGATTTTTTATGGCAGTGGTCTGCCTATCTATTATTGCAGTTGTGACCTTTATTATCTGCATGATTGGTCTTCGCATTGGAAAATGCTGTGGGACAAGGTTGGCAGGCAAGGCCACCATTCTTGGTGGTATCATTTTGATTTTAATTGGAATTGAGATTTGGCTAACAGGTGTGTTCTAATGAAGCTTATTAAATAAAGTAAACGTTTCGTAGAGTCTGTTTTCAGTGCAAAACACTGGAAGGAGACTCTTTTTTTGTTATAATAAACACACAAGGAGATGATTGTATGGATACGAAAAAGATAGGACGTTTTATTACAGAACTTCGAAAAGAACAGCAGATGACCCAATCACAGTTGGCAGGGCAAATACATGTGACGGATAAAGCAATCAGCAAGTGGGAGCGTGGAGCGGGTCTTCCCGATATTACCATGCTAGAACCGCTTGCGGATGCATTGCAGGTTAGCATTGTGGAACTTATAAAGGGGGAACATGCTCCAAAAGAGCAAGTTCCGGGGGAAGATTTCCATGCTGCATTTAAAAATCTAATAGATATAGCATTGCAAGAAAAATATAGAAAACGTAGGCGATGGATGCTGGGGATTGTAGGAAGCATTGTCTTTGTGGTTAGTTTTGTATTCTGTTTTGTGGAGAAAGGTTATTGGGATGTCTTGAATAGGGGAATACATGGGATGGATGACAATACGGATAATTTTGCGACAATCAGGGGCTTTCGACCTGGAAAGTGGTCGATGGATATTGATTTAGGGAAGCCGCAATCCAACGTGGGAAAGGTACTTTTTGAAGAAGATGGATATATTATTGTGGTAGATGAAGTATATCAAGATAATGAACATTATTGCGTAGGTTTTCGAAGTTATGGAAAGTATACGATGAATGAAGGGGCGGTTTATAGTGCACTGCATTGGAATACGGACGAGGAAGGCATTACTTCTATAGATTGGATTTCCAAAGTATACATTTCGTGTGGAGAGTTCGAATGGGAAGCAACTTTGAGAGGTTACGGAGGACATCCGAAAGACGGAGCAAGATTTGATATCTACGTATATCCTGCACCGGTGGGTTCGGGAGTAGAGTTGCTGGATGAATTACCGCAAAAGGTAACAGTTACGTTTGATGAATTGGCGTATCAAGAGTGGTATAGATGGAAATAGTTGAGCATGTAACATGTTCAACTATTTTTGTCTTTAATGTAAAAAGTATTTAAAAATACTATCTATTGTGATAACATATAAATATCTATTGTGATTTCTTCTACACATTTCATAGGATTCTCGGGATAATCCCCATAAGATTCACAAGGATTACAATAAAATATTTGCAGGTGTTGAATCAGAGGGGTGGAACTGATATACTACATATATAGAATACTCCTTTTTCTAACCTGCATGTTGAAGGAAAGGAGGGAAGATATTATGCCTATTATTTGTAGTTTCAGAGGGATAAAAATCACTATAAATTATAATGACCATATGCCACCGCATTTTCACGCGTATTACGGAGAATACGAATGTTGTATTGATATAAAAGAAATTGAAAAGATACATGGAGAGATGCCAAATAAGCAGTTAAAAATGTTATTGGGTTGGGCGGCAATACATCAGGAAGAGTTGGAAGAAAATTGGTATTTGGCAAGGGAAAAGCAAGAATTATTCAGAGTTGAGCCATTAAAATAATGGAGGAGTTATTATGTTGGATGAAAAAACAAAAAGGTATTTTGAGAATCCCAGGAAATTAATAAGAGTTGAAGCTGATGATATGTTTTGTCTGCACTTAACTTTTGATAATGGGGAAGTGCGGATTTATAATATGGAGAATGAGTTAAATGGAGTGTTTTCTATATTGAAAGACAAAGAAAAGTTTCGAACTGTTTTTATTGACGAGTTCGGAAATGCTGCTTGGAATATTGATGATTCAGTAGACAGCAAAGAACATTGGGAAAATCGCATAGATATATGTAAGGATGCTTTATATATGGATAGCGTTCCTGCAATAAAAAACTGATATTATGGTAAACGTTTCGTAGAGTCTGTTTTCAGTGTGCAATACTGAAAACGGGCTCTTTTTTATAAAATTAGCCAAATCAACACATACTAAATCATAAAAAAGGCTGCCTAGGCAGCGGGATGTGAGGAAGTATGCAAAACCATTTAAAAAATCAAACAAGTCCATATTTGCTTCAACATGCAGACAATCCTGTAGAATGGTATCCGTGGTGTGAGGAAGCATTTGAACGGGCGAAGACAGAAGATAAACCAGTGTTTTTAAGTATTGGTTACAGTACATGTCACTGGTGTCATGTGATGGCTCATGAGAGCTTTGAAGATTCAGAGATTGCAGAAATTTTGAATCAGTATTTTATATCCATAAAAGTGGATAAAGAAGAGCGCCCGGATATTGACAGTATTTATATGTCAGTATGCCAGGCATATACAGGAAGTGGAGGCTGGCCTACGACTATATTTATGACTCCGGATCAAAAACCGTTTTTTGCAGGAACCTATTTTCCGAAAAGTGCAAAATATGGCCGACTGGGACTGAAAGAGATACTTTGGGGTATCAGTAGAAAATGGCAGTCAGACAGAGCTACATTGATAAAATCAGCGGATGATATTATTTCATTTTTGGATAAAAAGCAGATTACCCATGGGGATGTGGACGAGCAGCTTGTTGATAAGGGTTTTGCTCTTTACCAGCGTATGTTTGATAAAGAGTTTGGCGGATTTGGAGAGGCACCTAAGTTTCCAACTCCACATAATTTGCTATTCTTAATGAGATATTATGAAAAGAGTAAAGATGAAGAAGCATTGGAAATGGTGGAGAAAACACTGTTGCAAATGTATCGTGGTGGAATGTTTGACCATATTGGCGGTGGATTTAGTAGATATTCTACGGACCGCTATTTTCTGGCACCCCATTTTGAGAAGATGCTGTATGATAATGCGCTGCTGATTCTGGCATATAGCAAGGCATATCAACTAACACACAATCCTATTTACTGCAGGGTTGCGGAAAAGACAGCAACCTATATTTTGCAGGAAATGACTGATAAGGAAGGCGGTTTTTATAGTGCACAGGATGCAGACAGTGAAGGTGTAGAAGGGAAATATTATTTGTTTGAGCCATCTGAAATTGTTGAGGTTCTAGGCGAAGAGGCGGCAAATCAATTCAATGCGTATTTTGATATTTCTGAAAAAGGGAATTTCGAAGGGAAGAACATCCCAAACCTTTTAAAGAGTAGTGACTTGGATGTAGATTTTGAAAAAGAATTTGGAACTCTCTATGAATATCGTAAAAAGAGATATGCATTGCATTTGGATGATAAAATATTGACGTCTTGGAATGCACTTATGATCGCGGCAATGTGTAATCTGTACAGAGTCACGAAGAAGCAAATATATTTGGATGCAGCGTTAAAGGCACAGAGTTTTATTCGGAGTAAACTTTGCGAGAATCACACGTTGTATATTAGTTACCGTGAGGGTAAGCGAAGTGGGAAGGGATTCCTGGAAGACTATGCATACGAGGTGTTCGGATTGCTTGCGTTATACGGAGCAACACTGGATAGGCGCTATTTGGCAGAAGCTAAGAAATTTTGCAGAAAGGCAGTTCATGATTTCTGGGATGAGGAGCAAGGCGGTTTCTTTTTATATGGAGAGGAGAATGAAAGCCTGATTTTGCGTCCGAAAGAAACTTATGATGGTGCTGTTTTTAGTGGCAACTCGGCGATGGCCTACAATCTTGTACAGTTGGAGCTTCTTATGGATGGTAAAGAATTTGATGAAACCGCCGAGAGACAGTTACAATTCATGAGTGGTGAAGCAAAACATTACCCAGCAGGTTATGCCATGTTTCTAGTGGCTTTGTCAGATTATTCGGATTTTCCGCGGGAAATTACTGTTGTATTGAAGGACAAGAAGGATTTGGAGGAGCTACCGTTCAAGATTCCGTTGGATAGCATTGTGCGTGTATTAGATGGTCCGACAGACGAGTATGCGCTCAAAAATGATAAGACAACTTTTTATGTGTGTGAGGGGTATATGTGTAAACCTCCGGTAAATGAGTTAGAGTGCAGATAAAATTTAAAGATTGGAGGGGAAATGTTTCATTTTGGGACACCCCTAAAGTTAATTTGGGACGTAGTGAAATTGAATTTTACTACGTCCCAAATTGATTACAAAATTGATTACAGATTAAAATATTTATCAAATTCTGCCGGATGAGGAATTGCAGCCATTTCTCTGCATTCCGCTCTCTTTCTGGCGATGAAGTTCTTAATTAAGTGTTCTGGGAATACACCGCCTGCAGTTAAGTAATCATGGTCTGCTTCCAATGCATCCAACGCACCGTCTAAGCTTGTAGGAAGTGCGCTTAATTTCGCTTTTTCTTCTTCAGATAATGAGTAAAGGTTGAAATCATATGGTCCCCAACCATTTGCATGTGGGTCAATTTTGTTCTTGATACCATCCAAACCGGCCATCAAGATTGCAGCGTATGCAAAGTATGGATTACATGTAGCATCTGGATTACGGATTTCGAAACGACGTAACTCAGGTGTTTTTGCATATGCAGGAATACGGATAACTGCGCTACGGTTTGAAGTAGCATATCCAACTGTAACAGGTGCTTCAAATCCAGGAACTAATCTCTTGAAGGAGTTAGTACTTGGGTTTGTGATTGCACAAAGTGATGAAATGTGTTTGAGTAATCCGCCCATGAAATAGTGAGCTGTTTCACTTAAGTGTGCGTATCCATTGTCATCAGAGAATACTGGTTGTCCGTCTTTTAAAAGTAACATATGTACATGCATTCCGTTTCCGGCTTCTTTGTAAACCGGTTTTGGCATAAATGTAGCAACTTTTCCGTATTTAATTGCTGTGTTGTGAATGATATATTTAATCATCATAGTAGCATCTGCCATCTTCGACATTTGTCCAAGCATTGGTTCGATTTCAAATTGTCCGGCTGCACCAACTTCCGGATGATGATATTTCACAGCAATACCCGCCTTTTCCATTTCCAAACACATCTCTGAACGACATTCGTAAGAAACGTCAAATGGTTTTGCGATGTGATAATTCTTTTGGTGAGGGACGATAACTCCCAGTCCGTCTGCATCGCTGTTCCAGTATGCCTGGTCTGCATCTACTGACATACCGATTGCACTTGGATGTACTGCCCAGTTCACATTGTCGAATAAGTGGAATTCAAATTCAGGTAAGATGAGCATTGTGTCAGCAACGCCGGTGTCTTTCATGTATTGTTCTGCAGCCAATACGATATTTCTTGGGTATTGGTCTAAAGGACGATTTTCAGGATAATCGATAATCATTGCATTTCCTGTTACGGAAAGTGTTGGAATCTCACAGAATGGATCCATGATTGCAGTGTCCAAATCCGGAATAAATACCATGTCGCTCTTTTCGACAACTGCGTATCCGTAATTGGATGCGTCAAATCCGATACCGTCTTTTAAAGTATCAGCAGTAAATTGACTTGCAGGAATTGTTACATGGCGGTATTGGCCGTTGATGTCTACAATCTTAAAGTCAATCATTTTAATGTCCTGTTCTTTGATCAGGTTCATAAATTCTTCAGCAGTTCTTGCCATTTTTCATTACCTCCGATTTTGTTTTACGAATTTACTATACTAATAGAATAAACCATATTGGAAAGAAATGCAAAAAATACTTTTCATATTTAGAAAATAGATATATAGTAGTAGGTAAGTTTGCAGAAAAATATGAGATTGAGGAATAAAAATGAGTAATCATACAGAGAAAAAGGGTTTGAATATCAGTGCAAAATCGTTCGTTACAGCGATTGCAGTTATATTTGTTTTGATGGCATTTACCTATGGTTTGACTTTTGTGGTGCCGGGAGGAGGAATTCTTTTTTGGAAATGGATTCTCTCACCGGTGCTTGTGCTTGGAGCTGAAGACAATGTTTCGCTGATTGCAGTGCTAGTGTTTTTGTTGGTAATCGGTGGGGTATTTAATTGCCTGGATAAATGTGGATTAATGAAATACATGCTGGATAAGATTACATATCGGTTCGGCGAGGAGAGATATAAATTACTTGCACTTGTAGCCCTGTTTTTCATGGCAATGGGATCTTTTATCGGTTCCTTTGAAGAGTGTGTTCCACTTGTTCCTATTGTGGTTGCCTTGGCAATTCGTCTCGGCTTTGATGCACTTGTTGGTATGGGGATGAGCTTGCTTGCCATCGGCTGCGGATTTGCAGCAGGTGTGTGCAACCCATTTACAGTAGGTGTGGCACAGGAGCTTGCGGGACTTCCAATGTTCTCGGGGATGTGGTTCCGTGCCCTTGGCTTTGTACTCGTGTATGGGCTTTTAATTGGTTTCTTGTTTGCATATGCAAAACGTATTGAGAAACCATTGGATGTGGATGCTGCAGAGAACAGCTTTGTTGCAAATCCGAAAATGGACAAAGGACTTATTTGCTTTGGGATTCTAATGGTTTCAGGAATCGTAGTTGTGCTAAGTTCTGTGTTTGTGACAGCACTTCAGGATTACACCATGATTATCGTTGCAGTAACATTTTTGGCTGCGGGAATCGTATCCAGTTTAGTATCGGGCATGGGTAAAAGACTTGGCGGTGTGTTTTGGCATGGACTTGTAAGTGTGCTTCCGGCGGTACTTATGATTTTGATGGCAAATTCTATTAAATATACGTTGGTAGAAGGAAATATCTTGGATACCATCTTGCAAGCGGCAGTTGCAACTGCATCTACACTTCCGAGATGGGCGGTCATTTTGTTTATTTATCTGATTGTACTTATTATGAATTTCTTTATTGCATCCGGATCGGCGAAAGCATTTCTTTTAATGCCGCTTATCGTGCCGGTTGCAGGAGTGTTTGGAATTTCTGCCCAACTTTGTGTGGTTGCATATGCATTTGGAGATGGATTTTCCAATGTATTTTATCCGACGAATCCGGTGCTTCTTATCAGTTTGGGACTTGCAGATGTGGACTATGGCAAATGGGTGAAGTGGAGCTGGAAGTTCCAGGTGATGAATTTAGTGCTGACGAGCGGAATTTTGATGTTGGGCTTGTTGATAGGATATTAATTGAATTGGGGACGTAGTCAAATTGAATTTGACTACGTCCCCAATTGAGATTTGCCCTGTCCCTTTTTTATGAACTTACAAATACACCCGTAGTTTGTCACGTAAATCTTCTTCAATAGAAATTAATCGTTTGCAGATATCGACTGCCTTTTTGTCTGCATTTCTATACTGGTTCATATATCTATGAAGTGATTTGACACCCATATCACAACCGTCTGTGATCAAATCGGCAATGGTACTGTCTTCATTTTTCATGGTAATCTTCATATTTGTTTTGAACCACGACATTCCTTTGGCAATAGGATTCGGGTCCTTTTCTTCACACCCATATTCATTGAGTAGAGAATGTAAATCATTTCCCAGTTTGGAATGATGGTCTTTGCTTTCTGTAAGTAATTTCTTAAGAGTTTCATCTTTTACGATATCAAGCACATCATCAATGGAAACAACGCCCATCTTTGTGCCTGCATCACATTCTTTCAGTAAGTGAATAGTATCTTCATTTATCATAATAGACCTCCCTGTTTTTAAAACTTTATGAGTAGTATGTGCAATTAAGTGGAAAATATTATGAAATTTGTTCATATATTTGTACTAGCAAAAATGTGTGGAGGTAGCAAAATGAAGAAGAAAGTAGATATAAAATTATTGGCAAAATGTATTGCAATTCCATTACTTGCAGGTGCAGTAGCAGGATTTATATCGGGAGGTGGTATGGAGGCATTTGAGAGGATGAATAAGCCCCCATTGTCACCGCCGGGCTGGCTGTTTCCGGTTGTCTGGACAATTTTGTATACGCTCATGGGAATCAGTTTCTATTGGATTCTGACCTCCGGAGCAAGTGAAGAAAAGATTAACAAAGCCATGAATGTATATTGGTATCAATTGGCGGTAAATTTCTTGTGGCCGACATTTTTCTTTAATTTTGGATGGTATTTGTTTTCTTTTTTCTGGCTGGTACTTTTGTGGATATTGGTATTTGTAATGATTTTGCGGTTTTGGAGAATAGATAAAAAGGCGGCTTATATTAATATCCCTTATTTGCTGTGGCTGACCTTTGCCGGATACTTGAATTTGGGCATTTGGTGGTTGAATTAGTAGGTATATTTTTGCTATACTATACTCAACAAAATTGAAACCAAATGCGAAAGGAACCTACCTATGAAAAAAAGAATCACAAGACGTGAATTGGAAATCCAAGAACAACCACAGATTCTCGAAATTTTGGATAAATGCAAAGTATTACACCTTGCAATGGTAGATGGTGACGAACCATATGTAATTGCCATGAACTATGGGTATACTATGGAAGAGGGTAAGTTGACGATTTATATGCACGGTGCAACCAAAGGACGTAAATTAGATATTCTAAAAGTGAATCCAAAAGTGTGCTTTGAGATGGACTGTGACATAATTCCATTTGATGGAAAAGTGGCCTGTCAATATGGAACTGCATACTCATCTCTAATTGGAACGGGAAAAGCAGAGATTATAGAAGATGTGGAAGGAAAAAAAGAAGCTTTATCTATCTTGATGAAAACACAGACAGGGAAAGACTTTGAATTCACAGATAAATTGGTTTCTATTGTAAGTATTATTAAGGTTGAAGTGGTGGAGTACACAGCAAAATGTCGTCCGTTGCCACCATTGTATGAAAGGGAGGAAAAGTAATGAACCCAGTATATGAAAAATTAATGCGTTGTTACGAGAGCGTAAAAAAGAGAATTGATTTCAAACCGGAGATTGCCCTTGTGCTAGGTTCTGGTCTTGGAGATTATGGTGACAGCATTCAAGTAGTAGATACTTTGGACTATCATGACATTGACGGATTCCCGGTTTCTACTGTAGCAGGTCATAAGGGACGTTTTATATTTGGTTATGTAAATGATGTTCCGGTTGTTTGTATGCAAGGTCGTGTACACTATTATGAAGGATATCCTATGACAGACGTAGTACTTCCAACACGCCTTATGAAGCTGATGGGTGCAAAGGTATTGTTCCTTACAAATGCAGCCGGTGGTCTCAACTATGATTTTGCAGCCGGAGACTTTATGATGATTACTGACCATATCATGAACTTTGTGCCATCTCCACTAATTGGGCCTAATATTGATGAATTAGGACTTCGTTTTCCGGATATGAGCGAGATTTATAAGAAGGACTTACAACAGATTATTCGTGATTCGGCAGGAAAGCTTGGTATTAAACTCCAGGAAGGTGTTTATATTCAACTTACAGGACCGAATTTTGAGACGCCACAGGAAGTTAAGATGTGCAGAATTCTTGGTGCTGATGCTGCGGGCATGAGTACGGCAGCAGAGGCAGTTGCGGCAAATCATATGGGCATGAAAGTGTGTGGTATTTCATGTATTTCCAATCTTGGATGTGGCATGCTGGACCAACCGCTTAGCCATGAAGAAGTGCAAGAGACAGCAGACCGTGTGGCAGGACAGTTCAAGGAATTAGTGACAGAGGTAATTGTAAATATCCACAAAACTTTGTAAATGTTTTGTGAAAGATACAGACGGAGATAAAGATGAAAGCGTTATATTTTGACGGGAAAAAACCGGTATATTTGGAGGACTATCAAAAACCAGTTGCGGAACCGGGACACAGCCTAATCCGCGTACTTGTTTCAGCTATCTGTAATACAGACAGAGAAGTAATTCGAGGATACCGTCCGGATTTTCGAGGAGTCCTTGGCCATGAATTTGTCGGCATAGTAGAAGCCTCAGATGATGAGAGCCTCATTGGGAAACGAGTTGTCGGTGAATTGAATGAAGGCTGTGGCGATTGCATTTACTGTAAGAGCGGCAGGGAAAAACACTGTCTGACACGAAAAGTAATTGGAATGGAAGGCTTAGATGGAACATTTGCAGAATATTTCATTTTGGCAAACCATTTGATTCATGTGGTGCCGGATTCCCTTGCAACAGAAAAGGCGATTTTTGTAGAACCATTGGCAGCAGCCCTTGAGATTCCAAATCAACTTCATATAAAACCACAGGACAATGTGGCGATTATCGGTGATGGAAGACTGGCGCTTATGATTGCGCAGGTGGTTGCGCTTCATGGAGTACCGCTTACGATTATTGGAAAGCATCCGGACAAATTAAAACTATTTGAAAAGATTGCAAAGACAAAGAGAGACCCGGAGGAAACCTATGAAATTGTAATTGACGCTACGGGTTCCCCATCGGGAATCGAGCTTGCAAAGCAGATTGTAAGAAAACGTGGAACAATTGTCATGAAAAGCACTTATGCCGGTGCAGTCCAGTTAGACCTAAGTTACTTTGTGGTGAATGAGATTACCATTATGGGAAGCAGGTGCGGCCCGTTCGAACCGGCCCTAGAACTTCTGAATAAAGGCCTGGTGCAATTACCGGATATAGAACTATGGGATTTGAAGGATTATGAGAAGGCATTTGCCTCACCTTCGTTCAAAAGTGGATTTGAATTTCCAGTAGAATATTAGACAAAGGAATGGTAAAATAAATGAGCAGAGAAAAAAAACCATTAGCAGAAAATGTGTATCTGAGCGATGATGGAAAATGCGTCGTGATTATCGACCAGACAAAGCTTCCAAACAGACAGGAACTATTAACACTGTCTACTGCAAAAGAGATGTATGATGCCATAAAATCATTGGCAGTAAGAGGAGCCCCGGCTATTGGGATTTGTGCAGGATATAGCATCTATTGTTTGGCACAGCAGATAGATACAGAAGACTTTGACCAGTTTTATGCGCAGTTCAAAAAGGATAAGGATTATTTGGATTCTTCCAGACCGACGGCAGTGAATTTGAGTTGGGCATTGAATCGTATGGACAGGCTAGTGCTTGCGAATAAGGACAAGCCGGTAGCAGAGATTGTAGAACTCATGGGGAAGGAAGCAGAAGCGATTCAGATAGAAGATATTGAAATGTGTCGCAATATTTCAGAATTTGGTCTTTCTCTTTTGAAAGACGGAGACGGTATTTTGACACATTGTAATGCAGGTCCCCTTGCAACTTCACGCTACGGAACGGCTATCGGTCCAATGCTTCTTGGAAATGAGAGAGGTATGAAGTTTAAAGTGTTCTCTGATGAGACCAGACCACTTCTTCAAGGTGCAAGGCTTACTTCTTATGAACTTCACAAGGCGGGAGTGGATGTCACCCTGATTTGTGACAATATGGCAAGTCTTGTAATGAAAAATGGCTGGGTGCAAGCTTGTTTTGTCGGATGTGATCGTATTGCGGCAAATGGTGACGCGGCCAATAAGATTGGGACAAGCGGTGTGGCAATTTTGGCAAAACACTATGGAATTCCGTTCTATGTACTCGGACCGACTTCTACAATCGACCTGAATTGTAAGACAGGTGACGAGATTGTCATTGAGCTTCGTGATGAAGACGAGATTCGTTCCAAGTTTTACGAAGAACCGATGGCACTTGCCGATGTGAAATGTTACAATCCGGCATTTGATGTAACGGATCATGAATTGATTTCAGGAATCATCACTGAAAAAGGTATCTGCAGGGCACCATATACAGAAAGTCTTGCAAAATTATTTGAATCAGACGCCAAGTAGTGAATCGGCGCTTGAGATATATTTCTTTCATGAACAAGGAGGATAAAAGACATGAAAAAATTTTTAGCAGCATTATTAAGTGTAGCAATGACAGCTATGTTGTTAGTTGGTTGTGGTGCTCCTGCAGGGGACAGCACAGGCGATAACAACGATGCAGGCAAAGAAGGATTAAAAATTGCTATCGTAAGCAGCCCTTCAGGTGTAGATGATGGAAGCTTTAACCAAAACAACTACAATGGTATCTTAGCATTCATCGAAGCAAACCCAGAAGCAACAGTAACACCGGTAAAAGAAGAAACAGGTGACGTTGCAGCAGCAGTAAAAGCAGTGGAAGATATCGTGGCAGATTATGATGTAATCGTTTGCTGTGGTTTCCAATTTGCAGGTATTGCAGGAATCGCTGAAGAAAACCCAGATGTAAGCTTCATCTTAGTTGATGCGAATCCAACAGATGCAGATGGAAATGAAGTAGAAGTAGACAACATCTATGCTATGACATTCAAAGAACAAGAAAGTGGTTTCGCAGCAGGTATTGCAGCAGCTCTTGAAACAAAGACAGGAAAAGTTGCAGTAGTAAATGGTATTGCATTCCCATCTAACGTAAACTATCAATATGGATTTGAGTCAGGTGTAAACTATGCAAACAAACACCTTGGAACAAAGGCAGAAATTATTGAACTTGCATCATATGCAGGTACAGACGTAACAGGTGCTAATGTTGGTGGAAACTATGTTGGTAACTTTAACGACGAAGCTACTGGAAAACAAGTTGGAGAAGCTTTACTTGGTGAAGGCGTAGACATTATCTTTGTAGCAGCAGGTGCTTCAGGTAATGGTGTATTCACAGCAGTAAAAGAAGCAAAAGATGCATTTGTAATCGGATGTGACGTTGACCAATTTGATGATGGTAAAAACGGAGATGCAAACATTATCTTAACATCAGCTCTTAAGATTATGGACATGAACGTAGAATTACAATTAGGTAAAGTAAAAGAAGGTACATTCAAAGGTGAAAATGCTCTTCTTGGATGCGACACAGATTCTACAGGTTATGTAAGCAAAGAAGGAAGATGTCAATTATCAGCTGACACAATCAAAGCAATTGATGAAGCGTTTGCAAAAGTAAAATCAGGCGAAATCGTTCCTGCAGCAAACTTCAATCAATTAACACCAGATAACTTTACAGGATTATAAAATTTACAAAAGAAATGATAGGGAGGGGAATGAATCCATTCCCCTTCTTTCCATTTAAATTCAAAAGTGGATATAGAAATAGACGAGTAGAAGAGGCCGGGAGGTACAGATGTCAGAATATATCGTAGAGATGAAAAATATTACAAAACGCTTTCCTGGAATTGTTGCAAATGATTCGGTGACAATCCAAATCAAAAAAGGAGAAGTGTATGCCCTGCTTGGAGAGAACGGAGCAGGAAAATCAACATTGATGAGCATGCTTTTTGGCATGTATGAGCCGGATGAAGGCGAGATTTACGTAAGAGGAAAAAAGGAGAAAATCTCTTCTCCGAATTATGCGACACAGTTGAATATCGGAATGGTGCACCAGCACTTTAAACTGGTATCTAATTATACAATAGCAGAGAATATTATTATGGGCGTGGAACCGAAGAAGAAATTCTTAGGTTTATTTCCATATGTAGATATAAAGACTTCCAATGAAAAAATTGCTAAGCTTTCCAAACAATATGGTTTGGAAGTGGATCCGACAAAGAAGATACAAGATATCAATGTATCTACACAACAACGTGTGGAGATACTGAAAATGTTGTATAGAGAAGCAGAAATCTTGATTTTTGATGAACCGACAGCAGTTTTGACACCACAGGAAATTGAATTCCTACTTGATATCATTCGTGGACTTAAGGAAGCAGGAAAGACCATTATTTTGATTACACATAAATTAGAAGAAATCAAAAAAGTTGCAGACCGTTGTGCTATTTTAAACAGAGGGAAGTTAATCGATGTTTTAGATGTGGCCACCACATCTACAAAAGAAATGGCAAACAAGATGGTTGGTAGGGAAGTGTCCTTTGAAAGAGAAAAACCACCTGCCAACTTTGGGAAAGAAGTTCTTTCGGTACAGAATTTGACAGTAAAGGACGACAATAAATTCGAAGTGGTTAAAAATGTATCATTCGATGTTCGAGGCGGAGAAATCTTAGCAATTGCAGGAGTTTCCGGAAATGGACAGGTGGAAATTGCAGATGCAATTACCGGACTGTTGCCGACAGCAGGCGGAAAGATTTTCTTGAATGGAGAAGATATTACAGATTACAGTGTGTTAAAGAGAATTGAATCGGGAATTTCATACATCCCGGAAGACAGACAGGCCTATGGCTTAGTGTTAGATTTTACATTGAGTGAAAATTTGGGTCTTAAGAATTATCGAAAAGAACCATTTTCGAAAAAAGGAATTTTACGTCATCAAGAATTTGAAAAGTTCGGTACGAAACTGATTAACGACTATGATATTCGAAGTGGACAAGGTAATATGACAGTAGTTCGTTCTATGAGTGGTGGTAATCAGCAAAAAGCAATTATTGCCCGTGAGGTAGAGCAGGATTCTTCCCTTGCTATCTTTGTACAACCAACACGTGGTCTGGATATTGGTGCAATCGAAAACATTCACAACCAGATTATCGAAGAGAGAAATAAGGGGAAAGCCATTCTTTTGATTTCTTTGGAATTAGACGAGGTTATGGGGCTGGCAGACACGATTGCTGTTATTTATAATGGCGAGATTCATAAAGTCGCAGATGCAAAGACTTTGACGGTAGAAGAAGTAGGAGAATTTATGATGGGGGTGAAGAAGTAAATGAAAAAGAAAGTAAATCCTGTCACAAAATTCTTTGTGAAATTATTAGGAAATGAGAAACATCAGGGAATTACAATTCCGATTTTTGCCATTGTGCTAAGTTTGATTGTGGGAGCAATTGTAATTGCTGTTTTAGGGAAGAACCCATTATCGGCATACCTTAATATCTTGCAAGGATCAGGAATTGCACCAAAGCTAAATTATGCCGGTGGGAAGAGTATGTTTACGGATTTATCCGCGCTTTTGAATTACTGGACTCCAATGATTTTTGCGGCGTTGGCAGTGGCAGTAGCACTTCGCGGTGGACTTTTTAACATTGGTGTGTCGGGTCAGATGTTGGCTTCCGCGTTTGTCTCCGCCGTATTTATTGGGTACAGTGAGTTGCCATCCTATATTGCAAGACCGTTAGTACTTGTTGTTGCAATGGTAGTTGGTGGAATTATCGGTAGTTTTGTAGGTTTCTTGAAGTACAAGTTTAACATTAACGAAGTTGTTTCAACAATTATGCTTAACTATATCGCACAGTATGTGATAGCGTTTTTTATCTATACGAAGTATATTGACCCTGTTTCAAGACAATCAAAAAATATATCGGATGCTGCCAGACTTACTGTGATGGGGCAGCAGATGGGTGGATATAAATACGATATTCCATTTGGATTTGTAATTGCGGTTTTAGTAGCATTGCTCATTCACTTTGTATTTCAAAAGACAACATTTGGGTACGAATTGAAAGCAGTAGGTCTTAACCCAAAAGCATCCAAATATGCAGGTATCCATGTGGGCAGAAAGATGATTACATCTATGATGATTTCGGGAGCACTGGCAGGTATGGCCGGGGCAACCTATTATCTTGGATACTTTTCGTCTATCCAACCGAAAGTGTTACCTAGTACAGGATTTGATGCAATTGCGGTTGCACTCCTTGGAAGTTCTAATCCAATTGGTATTTTGGCATCCTCATTTCTTATCAGTGTGATTGGAAAGGGAAGTACTTATATGAGTTCCACAGCAGGATTGGATGCGGAAATTGCGTCTGTTATTACAGGATTGATTCTGCTGTTTAGTGCTTGTGGTGCGTTTATTCGTGAAAAGGTAAAACGTGCAAAAGACCAGATGAGAGAAATGGAGGTAGAATCATGATAGATAAAATTATTATCGACGGATTATCATTTGCGCTGCCTCTGTTTGTTATGGCTATTGGCGGTATTTATAGCGAAAGAAGCGGTGTGACCAATCTTGCACTGGAAGGGCTTCAAGGTGCCGGTGCATTTGTGGGTGCACTGGTTGCCATATTTATGATGCAAGCATTGGGCCCGGATTCTCAGCTTCCATATTATGCGGCTTTTCTTTTTGCAATGATAGGTGGGATGGTTTACGCCATGCTCCATGCAGTGCTTTGCGTGAAGTTTAAAGCCAATCAAGTAATCAGTGGTGTTGTAATCAATATTTTGGCAATGGCACTTACCTCATTTTTAACAAAGGTAGTAAACAGAGTGGCTTTTGGGGTGCCTTCCGACAAGTTTGTACTTGGTGTTTCACAAAGATGGACTATTCCTGTAATCAGTGAGATTCCGGTAATTGGTGCAGTGTTCAAGGACGTTTACCCGTTTGAAATAATTATTGTAGTAGTTGCTGTGATTGCGTGGTATGTGTTATACAAGACCAAATATGGTTTACATTTACGTGCATGTGGTGATAACCCACACGCAGTAGATGCAGCAGGTATTGATGTGGCAAAAGTTCGTTTCAGTGCAGTTATGGTTTCAGGGGCGCTGTCAGGACTTGCAGGTATGTGTTTTGCATATTCCATTTCAGCAAATTTCTCTGGAAATATTTATGTAGGATATGGATATCTTTCCATAGCTGCATTGATTTTCGGAAACTGGAAAATTGTACCTACTTTGGCAGCGTGTTTGTTATTCGGATTTGCAAAATCCGGTGGTTATCAGATTGTACAAGCAGCTGGAATGCCAAGCAGTTACTCTGATTTAGTGATGATTCTACCTTATGTAGTAACATTACTTCTCTTGGTATTTTTCTCCAAACACAACAATGCTCCAAGAGCACTTGGGGAAATCTATGACAAAGGAAAACGTTAGGAGATACGCCTATGAATATTCGTATATATAATGCAAGAATTCTTACGATGGAAGAAGGAAAACCGATTTTTGAGGGTGAGATTCATACAAAAGGGAATAAGATTTCATACGTTGGTCCAACACTTGAAGGTGTAAGTAAAGAAACATGGGATAGAGAGATAGATGCCAACAAGAATCTGATCATGCCGGGATTTAAAAATGCACATACACATTCGGCAATGACGTTCCTTCGCTCCTATGCAGACGACATGCCTCTTGGCGATTGGCTGAACAAGCAAGTGTTCCCAAGAGAAGCAAAACTAACGCCGGAGGATATCTATCATCTTTCAAAGTTGGCGATTTTGGAATATTTAACGAGTGGTATTACGGCAAATTTCGATATGTATCTGACACCGGATACCATAGCAAAGGCATCCAAAGATTGTGGATTTAGAACGGTGATGACGGGTGGATTCAATAATTTTTCTCAATCCTTGGAAAAACTGGAAAGATGGTTTAATGACTACAATAATCCAGAAGACTTAGTGACCTTCCGTTTTGGTTTCCACGCAGAGTACACCAACTCAAAAGAGAACTTAGAAAAATTGTCAGAACTGATTCACAAGTACGAAGCACCAATCGATGTGCATAATTCCGAAAGCAAATCAGAAGTGGAAGAGTGTATAGGACGTTACGGCAAGACGCCAACAGCGCTTTTTGAGGAGTTGGGACTTCTGGATTTTGGCGGCTCCCATTATCACTGTATTTACATGACAGACGATGATTTGGAGATTTTTAAGGAACATAATATCTATGCAGTTACGAATCCGGCTTCCAATCTCAAGTTGGCAAGTGGTATTGCACGGATTGATGATATGTTAAAGGCAGGAATCCATATTGCAATCGGAACAGATGGACCGGCAAGCAACAACTGTCTTGACATGTTTCGTGAGATGTTCCTTGTGACAGGGCTTGCAAAAGTGAAAGCATTTGATGCGGCAGCAGTAGATGCAAATGATGTGCTTCGTATGGCAACAGTAGAAGGTGCACACGCCATGGGACTATACAACGCAGATGTTTTGGCAGAGGGGAAATTTGCCGATTTGATTATGATTGACTTGATGCAGCCGAATATGCAGCCACTACACAACATCACAAAGAATATTGTATATAGTGGCAGCAAGCAAAATGTTAAGATGACCATGGTAAATGGTAAGGTACTTTATGAAGATGGGAAGTTTTTCGTGGGAGTACCGGCAGAAGAGATTTATGCCAAGGCAAATGAGATTGCAGAGCGTATTATAAAATCATAAATGCACATACTACCTAAAAAGGTAAGGAGTGTATATATGGAAAAGAACAAAATTAAAATCAGACCATACAATGACGATTACGATGATGACAATATTCCGGAAATTGACCTTCCGAGAACAACGGATGTAACACCGGATGAAGTGCCTCGTCGAGATGGCCCTGGTGGAGAATAAGATTAAAAAAGATTGCGGATATGCAATCTTTTTTAATGAGCAAGTATGAAAAAAGAGAAAAAAAGGTGTTGACACGAGAGGTGTTGCATGTTACTCTTGTAAAAGAGTTAGTTACAACTAACCGAAATAAAAGGAGACGTATAATGAAAACGTTGAAAGATATAAAAGTAAAGGAAACGGCAGTTGTTGTAAAACTGCATGGTGACGGTCCAGTTAGACGTCGTATCATGGATATGGGAATTACAAAAGGTGTGGAAATTTATGTCCGTAAAGTAGCGCCTCTGGGTGATCCTATGGAACTGAATTTACGTGGTTATGAGTTGACTTTGCGTAGAGCAGATGCAGCCATGATTGAAGTGGAATAGTTTTTACATAGAAGGGAAAAGAATCATGAACATAAAAATAGCTTTGGCAGGAAACCCGAACTGTGGTAAAACAACATTGTTTAATGGGCTTACGGGATCAAACCAGTATGTTGGGAATTGGCCTGGTGTTACTGTCGAAAAGAAAGAAGGAATTTTAAAAAAACATTCGGATGTAATCATTCAAGACTTGCCGGGGATTTATTCTTTATCTCCGTATTCTCCGGAAGAAGTAGTTACTCGTACATATTTGGTAAACGAACACCCGGATGCTATTTTGAATATTGTAGATGGAACTAATATAGAGCGTAATTTATATCTGACAACACAACTTATTGAATTGGGATATCCGGTGGTTGTGGCTGTCAATATGATTGATTTGGTTCGTAAAAATGGTGATAGCATCGATTTGGAGAAATTGAGCAAGGCGCTCCGTTGTACCTGTGTAGAGATTAGTGCACTGAAAGGGGAAGGCGGAATGGAGGCGGCTGAAAAGGCAGTCGCCCTTGCCAAGAATCATAAGCATGGGGAAATGCCACACGTATTTAATGGAAGTGTGGAGCATGCCTTGGCACATATTGAAGAAACCATTGAAGGGAAGATGGACACAACCTATTTGCGTTGGTATGCAATTAAATTATTTGAACGAGATGAAGTAGTGCAAAAAGAATTGCAGTTGGGTGAAGAAACACTGGAACATTTGGAGCAGCATATAGTGGATTGTGAGAAGGAAATGGATGATGATGCCGAGTCTATTATTGCAGATCAACGCTACACTTATATTGGGAATGTAGTAAGTAAAGCAGTGAAAAAGAAGGCAGGAAAGCATGACTTAAGCCTTTCGGATAAAATAGACCGAATTGTAACAAATCGTATCCTTGCATTACCGATTTTTGCGGGAATCATGTTTCTGATGTATGCAATTGCAATGGGAAGTTTTCCGTTTTCAATCGGTACCATGGGAACCGATTGGGCAAACGATGTATTGTTTGGTGAATGGATTCCAAATCTGTTTGATGGAATCCTATCTGCTCTTGGTGTGAGTGGATGGCTCTACGGATTGGTTATGGATGGTATCGTTGCCGGAGTGGGTGCAGTTCTTGGATTTGTTCCACAGATTTTAGTGTTATCTTTGCTATTATCTATTTTGGAAGATGTGGGATATATGTCACGTGTTGCTTTTATCATGGACCGTGTTCTTCGAAAATTTGGTTTGTCTGGAAAATCTATCATTCCAATGCTTGTTGCTACAGGTTGCGGAGTGCCGGGGATTTTGTCCAGTCGCACCATTGAACAGGAAAATGACCGTAAAATTACGGTTATGACAACCGGATTCATCCCTTGTGGGGCAAAAATGCCGATTATCGGCTTGTTTGCCGGTGCCGTATTTGGAAACTCACCGTTGGTTGCAACTTCGGCATTTTTTATCGGAGTTGGTGCCGTAGTGATTTCAGGTGTGATATTAAAGAAATTTAAGGCATTTTCCGGAAAACCGGCGCCATTTGTAATGGAATTACCAACATATCATTTACCACTGCCACGCAATATTCTACGTACAACTTTAGACCGTGGATGGGATTTCGTGAAAAGGGCGACGACAATTGTATTGCTCAGTTCTATTGTGTTATGGTTTCTAAAAAGTTACGGTTTTGTAAATGGTGCATTTGTGGCCGTTGAGGATAGTAATATATCATTGTTGGCAACAATCGGAAAACTATTTGCTTGGATTTTCTATCCGTTAGGATGGATGGGTGATATGGCATGGAAGGCAACGGTTGCCACTGCCACGGGTCTAATTGCAAAAGAAGAAGTGGTTATGACCTTTGGCACACTCTATAATTTTTCGGGAGAACTAAGTGAATCCGGAAATGAAATCTGGACTATGATTGCGGCAGATTTCGGTCCGGTTCGTGCTTATAGTTTTATGATCTTCAACCTGCTTTGTGCCCCATGCTTTGCGGCAATAGGTGCAATCCGTCGTGAAATGCACAGTGTAAAATGGACTGTAGGTACCATTCTTTACATGTGTGGATTTGCATATGTGATATCCATGATTGTATATCAGCTTGCAGGTTTATTTGCGGGTGAGGCTGCGTTTGGCGTGTTTACAATTGTAGCAGTTGTTTCATTTGCTATACTCCTCTACTTGATTTTCCGTAAGGGATATCAGGTTACAAGGAAAGAAGGATAGTTTTAGGAGGTTTTCAGTGGGAGATATTATTGTGATTGCAGTGCTGGGAGTAATCGTGGTGGCTGTCATTCGTTCCATGTGGAAAAATCATAGGAACGACTGTGGATGTGGCGGATGCAGTGGATGTACTGGCTGTGGGGGCAATTGTAGTGGAAAAAGTAATCTTAACTAAATCTTAATCAAAATTTGGTTGACGTAGAAATAAGGATGTGAATATAATAATATTGATACAAGGGAGTAGTTCACGCTCATTTGGGTGTTATGCATAACGTCATCACGCTGAAAAGCCGGGATGCATACTGAGATAAGAACGAGACTTTATCGCACTAATTTATCATGCGATGAAGTCTCTTTTTGTGTGTAAAAAGATGACTTCTCGCCACATATCAAAATATATGGAGGGAAAGAATATGTTATTTGTGGAACTATTGTTACTGGCGTTTGGTTTTGTGCTTCTGGTGAAGGGTGCAGATTGGTTTGTGGAAGGGTCTTCCGGGGTTGCAGACAAATTTGGGATTCCCCAATTGGTCATTGGTCTCACCATTGTAGCCATGGGAACCAGTGCACCGGAGGCGGCAGTTAGTATTACTGCAGCGATAAAGGGTAATGCGGAGATTACGGTGGGTAATATTGTAGGTAGTAATATTTTAAATATTTGGATTATTTTAGGAATTGCTTCAGTAATTACATCCATTGCGGTTGCAAAGACTACCATTCGTTATGAGATACCGATTATGCTTGTTGCAACGCTGATTTTGTTGGTATGTGGATATACTGACGGAACAATCAACCTGCTAGAAGGAATTTTGATGTGGGTTTGCTTTATCGCTTACTTGGGTTATATGTTTGTCATGTGCAAAAAAGGGCAGATGCAGGCAGAGGAAATTGAGGCAAATGATTCTCCGATTTGGAAACTGTTGGTGCAAGGTATCATTGGACTTGTGCTTGTTGTTTGGGGAAGTGATGTAACCGTAGATGCGGCTACCAGCCTTGCACAGATGTTTGGAATGAGTGAACGGTTCATAGGTTTAACAATTGTTGCCCTTGGAACTTCCCTTCCGGAACTTTTCACATCAGTGATTGCGGCTCGTAAAGGAAAAGCAGATATTGCAATAGGTAATATTGTAGGAAGTAATATTTTTAATATTTTATTTGTGGTAGGAACATCAGCAGTTATTATCCCGGTGGTATTTGCATCAAACTTTGTAATTGACTGTGTTGTTGCAATTTTAGCAGGTTTGGTTCTATGGGCTTGCGTATTTCGTAAACAAAGACTCACACGTCCAGGTGGGATTTTCATGTTAGTTTGTTATGTTATTTACTTTTTGTATCTGCTTTTTTTGTTGTAAAATACACGAAAATTTCATATAATTATAAGATATACTGGCATGCAGAAAGGTAAAAATCTATGAGCAAAGGAACAGAATATCTGGAACTGGTTGCGGGAAAACTGAATAGAAGAATTGCAGAGCTTAGCGATGTGATTGAAGAAGTGCAAAAAGACATCGAGGGTATGAATGACTATTATTGGGAAAATTATACCGAGATGGATCAGTACGGATATGAAGACTTTGATAACCGTAGAGCACTTTTAACACAGATTAGTGCAAATGAGCACAACTTGGAAATGCTGCATCGCTTGAGAAAAATGAAGGGTGCTCCTTTTTTTGGAAGTGTAGAGTTTTTGTATGACGGAGATGATGAGGCGGAGACCTTTTATATAGGAATTGGGAATTTTGCAGAGCAGACAGGAAGTGTACCGCTTATCTATGATTGGCGAGCTCCTGTCAGTGGCCTGTTCTATGATTTCGATAAGGGAGAAGCTTCTTACGAAGCACCGGGCGGCATGATGGAAGGAGAGATTCTTTCCAAATGGCAATATAAAATCCGCAGTGGGAAAATGGTCTACGAGTTTGAAAGCGATGTAAAAATCGATGATGATATATTGAAACGGGAACTTGGTACCAATGGAGATGTTCAGTTAAAGACCATTGTCAGCACCATCCAAAAGGAACAAAATGCAATTATTCGGAACACAAAGGACCACATACTTGTGATTCAAGGGGCGGCAGGCAGCGGAAAAACTTCTGTGGCACTACATCGCATTGCCTATTTGCTTTATCATGACAGGGAACGGATGAGATCTTCCAATATATTGATTTTATCGCCGAATAGTGTATTCTCGGATTACATTTCACACATTTTGCCTGAATTGGGAGAAGAACATATTCGGGAGATGAGTTTCGATTTATTTGCCTATAGGGAGTTGAAGGAACTGGCGTCAGACTGTGAGGATAGGTATCATCACATTGAAAACCGCATTCGTGAAAGAGACGAATCTACAGAGGAACGTTATCGTTGGAAACAATCTGCAGAGTATGTTGGAGCAGTGGAAAGTTTTCTGGTGCTATTGGAAGATGACTTAATGAATTTTAAGGATTTTGAATATCGAGACATGAGAAAATCAGCCAATGACTTGCTGGAATTATTCTATTTCAAATTCCCGGAACTTCCACTTTTATCCCGTATGGAAGCGGTTATGGAATATGTCATTGACGAATATGAGACCTTGAGTAACCGCAGTATTCCGGAGGAAGACGCTGTTTGGATTCGTGAGAGATTCATGTCCATGTATGAAACCATGGACGTGTATGAAATCTATAACCGGATTCTAGAGGAAAACGGTTGGCCTACACTTCCAAAGGTTCCTAGAGAGCAGAGAGTATTGGATTACGAAGATGTGTATCCACTCTTGTATTTGAAATACAGACTGTGTTCAGTGAAAAAACACAAAGATATTCGCCATTTGGTTATCGATGAAATGCAAGATTACTCTTATCTGCAGTATGTGATTTTGCAGAATCTGTTTTCGTGTAGTATGACTATCCTGGGTGATCGAGCTCAGACGGTGGACGATGAACCTCATGATGTGTTGGCGTTTTTACCGAAGATTTTTGGAAAACAGGTGCGCAGGATTGAGATGAACAAGAGTTACCGAAATACATTGGAGATTGCAGAGTATGCGGCTAAGATTACGAATGTGACGGGTGTTAAATTTTTAGAACGTCATGGAAAATCTGTGGAAGAGAAGATCTTCACCTCTATGCGAGAGATGCTTCGAAATGTTTTAGAAAAAGTAAATCTGGGCGCAGAAGGCTACGAAACGGCGGCAGTCTTAACGATGACAGAAGCGCAGGCAAAAGAAGCTTATGCTTATCTGAAGAGAAAACGGGACGATGTTTCCTTTATCAATCGTGACAGTTCTCTGTTTAAAAAAGGAATCACAGTAACCACCTATTATCTTGCAAAAGGGTTGGAGTTTGACCAGGTATTTATCCTTGGCGGAGATAAGAAAAATTCATTTTATAACCAATACAGGTATATTGCAGCCACGAGAGCGTTGCATGAATTGTATGTGTATGAGGAAAATTGAGAGTTTGCAGTTGCAAACTCTCAATTTTTTATAGAACTTTATTTTGTTTTCTGATTCACATATTTTGTCTTGAATTTGGAATATACGATTCTTTGCTCGTGATAGAGACTGTAATATCCGGAAAGCATGTAGCTTACCGATACGCCAATTAACAAGTATTTCATCATATCAAATCCAAACAATTCAAAACCGATTATGATAGAGGCAATCGGGGAATTGGTTACGCCACAGAACATAGATACCATGGCAACTGCAGCACAAAGGGATGGTGACAATCCAAAGAGTGAACCGAAAAGACATCCAAAAGCTGCTCCGATTGTAAAGGAAGGAACAATCTCCCCGCCTTTAAAACCTGCCCCCAGTGTAATTGCCGTAAATATCATTTTCCAGAGGAAAGCGTCCGGTGCACTATGTCCGGCGATGGCTTCCTCTATAATGTTTGCACCTGAGCCACTGTAAGCGCTGGTTCCAAGAATCGCCGTGAGACCGATAATCATAAGCCCAGAAATTGCAATGCGCAAATATGTGTTTTTAAAATATTTAGCAAATAAATGATGGGAGGTATGTAATAACTGGCAAAATGCTACACTTAGGAGTGCGCAAAGAACGCCAAGAATTAGAATCTTGCCGGCAGGTGCCAGTCCAAATTTCACCATCTCCACAGCGCCAAATGCTTCTGCGTGTACACCAAAATGATTGGCAAATAGTGAAGCCGATAGAGAAGCAAAGACACATGGAACAAGTGCAGAGTATTGCATAATTCCTACGCTGTTCACTTCCATGGCAAAGATGACTGCAGCCATAGGTGTGCCAAAAATGGAAGAGAATGCAGCACTCATGCCACACATAACGATTTCTCTGGTGTCATTTTCATCTAATTTAAACCAACGTCCAAGTTGATTCCCGATACTTCCGCCAAGTTGAATGGCCGCCCCCTCGCGTCCCGCAGAACCACCAAACATATGGGTAAGTAAGGTGGATATAAATATAAGGGGTGCCATGCGGAGCGGAATCTCTGTTTCGGCATGGATGGTAGAGATAACCAAGTTGGTTCCTTTGTCATTTTCATAATTGCAAAACTTATATAATGCAACGATTGCAATTCCTGCAATCGGAAGTCCTAAAATCATATATGGGTGGGAGGTACGAAGCCCGGTTACAAATCCCAATCCTTTGACAAAGGCAACGCCAACGGCACCTACAACGACGCCGGTAATACAGGCAATGATAATCCAGCGTACAAAGTCCAATAGGTCCTTGCATACTGCTCTTGTAATTTTTTTCATATGTAAAACCCTCTCATATTGTAATCCTAAGGTGTAGGATACCACTTTTTGTCAGAGAGGGAAAGAAAAATTTTGTTTAATCGAAAAATGTTCTGTCTTCTGTGGAGTAACTGCGGATGGTTCCGTCACTAGCGTTTACGTCACAATCATATTCCGTAGAATCCGTGTGAAATTCAAATTCATACTCCTTATCGTGGGAGTCGTATTCCTGCTTTGTGAAAGTTGCAGTTTCGAGGCCCGCCTTTTGAAGGGCATATTGTCTTGCTTCTGTCTCTGTAATCATGTTTTGCGCCTGTGTGCCATTGGTACCCGTGTTGTCCGCATTGTTGTCTGCAGTATTGTTCGCACCGCATCCGGTTGTAATAAGAAGTGTGCCTGCCAGTAAGAAAGCAGGGATTTTGCTATTATGTTTCTTCATGTTCAAATCTTCCTTTCTACAGATAGTATTAGTTTTTATCTTTCAGGAAATCGCATACTGGCACATATTACCACTAGAAATAGGCAAAAAAACACCGTACCCTTTCGAGTACGGTGCTATAATTAAAAACGAATTTGTGTTACGTCGATATCCAGATTCCAAAGGAATTTATCTAAGTCCTTATAAGATAAAAATACTGTTGCAGTATTGTCACAAGGATGAATTCCAAGGCTCTTACATTTTGATAAACTGCGGTCAATGAAAAATTCAACTGCGTGGTCTTCATCATTCATCAAACCGAATGGAGTTACACTTCCTTGTTTCAATTTCAAATATTTTTCCAAACGTTCCTCAGAAGCAAAACTAAGACCACTTGTTCCAAGTTGACGGGCCAAGGATTTCAAATCCACCTTTGAATTCTCATCTGCGGTTACAAGGAAATGACGTTTTCCTTTTGAGTCACGAAGAAAAAGATTTTTACAAAGTGTTCCTTTTGCAGGAAGTCCAAGGCGGTCCATGTCTTCCATGGTGTGAACCGGTTCATGTTCTACCACTTCATATTTGATATTCATTTTGTTCAAAGCGTCGTAAACGCATTGTTTCTGATTGTCCATTATCATGTCCTCCGATTTCTATATTACATATTATTATAAAAAATGTGTGACAGATTGTAAAGAATGAAAACCAGATAGTCATTGAAAAAAAGGGGAAATAGAAGTAAAATGATGGGTAATAAGCGGGATTTAAATAGAAAGGGAAAAAGATGGATAAAAAACAGAAAATAATGATAGCAGTCATGATAGCAGTTGTTTTGATTGTAGCGATTATTGGGATTATTTTATTGTGTAATATAAAGAAAGAGGACAAGTCTACAAATACAGATAA
>JAZRON010000074.1:0-2927 GCA_045648725.1 Faecalimonas sp. | reverse complement strand
GATTATCAGCATCTGCTTTTCCCCGCTTGACAATTTATACGGTGGTATTATTTCGTCAAGTGATGTGAAATAAATCTCGTTTTTATCTCGTACAATTGTTTTGCCTGTTTCTTTGAACAGTTCGTCTACAATGTCTTGGAAATTGGTCTTCTCTTGCGCAATGAGCTGTGCTTTCTCATGAGCGTTTGGAACGTTGTTGGTATAAAGCTCCACCATCCTATTGCTCAGGTTTACCTGATAATCGAGGTATTTTCTTTGGAGCTGATACAGATAGAAGTCCAACTCGCTTTGCAAGATTGTATCCGTGACAATGTTGAGCAAGTCAGAAGAAAGCATCGGGCGGTCAAACGAACGGATTACATCAAACTTTATGGATGTGGCATTTTCAGGATAGAAAGATAGTTTGATACCCTCTTCCTTGTTCTTTTTATTGAAACCAAGCAAGCATTTGACAACTCTATTAAGAATTGTGGACTTGCCCACACCGTTTACGCCACTGAGAATGTTTACATCAGGCGACAGTTCCCATTCAATGTGTCGCTTGCCATTCCATAGCGAGTCGATTTCAATTCTTTTGATGTATTCGCCTAATTGCATATTTTCAACGCTGTTTGGTTAGAATATAGTGGTAGAGTCCCAAGGATACATATTTGTCTTGTTGGAGAAAGTAGTGAGCGCGCGCTCAACTTTATCCATTGTAAGCGGAATGTGGCACATTCTGGCACTGTCTCTTCCGATGTATTTCTTTATCTTTTGTGGAAGTCTTTCCCAATATTTTTTCACAGCATCCTGGTCAAGTGCCTGTACGTCTGCATAAGCGATAATAACAGGCATTTTATAACGGTTTACACATCGGCTTATTTGCCAATTCAGCATAGAACTGTCTACATTTGTGTATTTTGAAATGACTAGCAACAGATTGTCCGCTTCGGCCATGATTCGTAAGAAATTGGTTTTGACGGTTGTGTCAACCAAATCATCGTGTTCCGAAGAAAAGTCAATTTCATCAAGGTTGATGAACTGAAAACGGCTTGGATATCTTTTCTGCCAGTCTGCAAGCTGATGATAAGTGTGTAGATTGCTGTTCACATGATCAAGAACGCCTACAGAATCGAATGCAATATAGGTTTTATTTGTGTTCATACGCTGGTAATTTGTTTATATTATGTCTACAAAGTTAGATATTCTTGATAAACCAAACAAATTTTTCCTAAAAATTATGCAGACATACTCGATAGTATCAAGTTGTTTGCAACAAGATTGCAGAAATTTTGCACTACCTTTGTGCCATTAATTTTAAAGATAAAGTATGAAAAGAGTTTTATTAGGAACATTCACCATCTTGTATTTGGCCGCATGTGGCGGACACTCTTCCCATTCCCACAATCATGAGCATGATCATCACCATGAACATGAAACAGAATCTTGTGAAGGACACGACCACAATCATAATCACGCACATAAAGATGAGCATCATGGGCATAACCACTCAAATGAATCTGCAACACACAACAACAATAATGCCATTGAATTAAGTGAATCCGAAGCTCAGACAGCCGGAGTAAAAGTGGAAAAAGTTACGAAAAGTCAGTTTGCGCAGACTATTCCCGTAAGTGGAAAACTTCAGTTCGCCCAGACAGATGAAATGACGATCAGCGCCACCATTTCCGGAACGGTAAACTTTCTGCAAACCTACACAAACGGAACTCCCGTTAAAAAAGGTGGCATAATATGTACGGTTTCTTCAGACAACATCATTGGTGGTGACCCCACAAAGAAAATAGAAGTAACTTATAAAATAGCTCAAGAAGAACTTGAACGCAAGGAACGTCTTTTGAAAGAAAAAATAGTAACACAGAGTGATTACAATACCGCACTTGAGAATTATGAAAAGGCACGGATTGAGTACGAGTCTGTACTGAACAGCAAAGCGAAAGCAGGTAATACAATAAAGTCGCCCATTAACGGCTATGTGCTTGAAACACTTGTTTCTAATGGTGATTTTGTCAATGCCGGCGACCCCATTGCAAAAGTGGTTCGGAATAACAAGATGATGCTTGTTGCAGATGTACCTCTCCGTTATCAAAATAAGCTTTCACTGGTTAAGTCTGCCACATTTATTGCTGAAGGCTGCGAAGAGGTTTTGCATACGGATAGCCTTGACGGAAAGAAACTCCCCTGCTCCACCAGTGTATCTGCTGCAAACGCCTTTATAACCTTAAGATGGGAAATGAACCGCACTGCTGGTTTATGGTTGGGAAGTTTTGCAAAAATATATTTGCATGCAGAAACCGTGACTGATGCAATTTCTATACCGGTATCGGCATTGACTGATGAAGGCGGAACCTATTATGTATATGTAAAACTCGACAACAATCACTATAATAAAACAAGAGTCAAGACCGGCGCAACAGATGGAAAACGGATTCAAATCGTTGAAGGTCTGCATGCAGGAAACAACGTCGTCATAGAAGGTGTTATGTGTGTAAGACAGGCCGGAATGAGCAAAATAATTGGCGGACATGGTCATAGCCATTGATTATACTCCTTGTTTTTATTTTTAATCATGTAAGTTGAAATTATGCTTGATAGAATCATACAATTTTCATTAAAGAACCGTTTATTGGTGCTGCTTTCCACCGTAGTGCTAATTGTATGCGGACTTTATACAGCCTTCCATACCGAAGTGGATGTGTTTCCCGATTTGAATGCTCCCACTGTGGTGGTTATGACGGAAGCACAAGGTATGGCAGCTGACGAGGTGGAGAAAGTGGTAACGTTTCCCATTGAAACGGCAGTAAACGGTGCCACACATGTACGAAGAGTTCGTTCTTCACCCACATCTGGCTTCCCTGTTGTGTGGGTGGAATTTGAATGGGACACAGACATTTATCTTGCCCGACAGATTGTATCTGAAAAACTGGCTA
>JAZRON010000073.1:0-6361 GCA_045648725.1 Faecalimonas sp. | reverse complement strand
ACCTATACCTGCAGTAATCAGGGGACCCATATGTTCATTCATCAAAACCTTATCATTATCATTGATAAAACTCTGAAGTCCAGGATACATATTAAGATTCTGAACCATTGACGAACTTATCCCATTGATGTTTACTTTCTGTGCCTCTCCTAAGTGAACGCTTTTTCCTATAACCTTCCAGCCAGATCGGTCATTTAAATCTGCAGGTGAAGAATCTACATAAAGATAGTCAAGAAATACTTTACCGCCCGGATCATTACTGCGGAATTCCTCATAAACTCGTTTACGAAACTCACGAAGAACCTTTCCACCGGTTCCACCGAGACCAATAATAAGATGATTTGACATAATTATTATATTTAAAAGTTAATATCCAAAAAATTAAAATACATCGTCACTATAGTTTGTGGTTAAAGAACCTTTTTGTTTTGTCCAATTGTTCACGTTCCGGTAATTATTACCATGTCTGTCCAAAGTCTTAATACCTAAAATTCCAGCAATCAAGACAAATCCCAGACACCAGAGCAGGCGATGTATTATATAGGCTCTCAAAAATGAGCGAATTTTTTCTGCTAATGCACCAGGAAGTTGGCGTACGTTTAAATCGGTAAATTCTTCAACATCTATATAATTTTCAACTATAGGGTATTCGGATTTAATCAATTCTATAACTTCTCCAACATCTTCATCTGGAATCTGTTCGCTTACTTTGTCTAAGTTGTTAATTATTTCGGAAAAATAGGTTTCGTATTCGTCCGCTGTATTGATGAGTTTTATTGAACCAACCATCATTGTACACTGAAACGCCATTAATATAAACAGCATTCCACCAATTAGGTAAGTCCAGACAGAGAACGTAGCATCCCTTCGCCACCCTTTGAGGATGAATGCAAATATGGATGTACATAAAAATGCAATCAATACGCCCCACATTAGACAGCTGAACGAAGATTCTATAATGCCTCTAAACATCATTATATACAAGTCGGTTATATGTAGTATGAAATATTTTCCTTACAAAGGAACATAAGACCCATATTCCTGTGTGTTATCCACGGGGATGTTCACAAAGTCCAGGGTGTTGGATGTGAATGCTGTGTTGGTGGGGGAGTTCAGCGACACGCCACAAGTGATAGATACCGTGGTGGCATTGATGTCGAAATTTTTGATGGTGAAACTGCCCTTGATAGTCTGATTGGGCTTGAATATCACGTTGCGTCCCCATCCGTAAATGGAGAATGTGCCACCGTTGATGAATGAAAGAATGTCTGCGTTGCCTTCGCTGATGGCGCATTTGTAAGCATTGCCCAAGTCGTCGTGACCGGCCACTTCGGGCATTACAAATACCGCATTGACATCCTGGTTGAATCCTGTGTTTGTAAGGTTGTACTCAATCTGTACCGTTGTTCCTTGCCGTACAACGCTCAACAGGCGGAATTTCATTCTGTGGTCAAACATCTGGATGTAGGATTGGGGGTACTTCTTCCAGTAACGGTAAGTTGTCTGTTCGTCTTTGTCCTCAAGCCATTCTTCCAATTCGTCGCATGAGGTGAACGTGAACATGCTTGCCATAAGTGTGGCAAACAAAAAGGCATACTTGCTAAACTTTTTCATTTTTATTTGTTTTGTTAGTTGTTTATGTTATTTCAACAGACGTGATTTTACGTTATAAAGTCTTTTGTCTTCGGGAACCCATTCGCCCGCTCTTGTCTCTTCTGCCGGCCAAGATGTATAGTAGGAAATTTCGTCTCCATCCTTGAATACGCGGAATACACCTTCTTCCATCAGTATTCCTTCGGGGTCATCACCTTTCTCCACCATTACAAAAGCATATTGAAGGTTATGTATTCCCTCTGCACTTTTGGTGCCAGACAATAGGAGTGCGGTTCTGTTGTAAATGCCGGAATTGGTTCCTTCTGTGTTGAAAAGGATGCTGAAGTTGTTTCCTTCACCCACAATAACTGCACCTTGGCCGATGGAGTACGATTCGCCATCTGCAGTGAGTTCTTCCATGTCAATGGTGTTGTCATTTTTGTTTTGATTGGTCAGGTTAATATATTCACCCATCCATTGCAGTTCAGACAAGTCACCGTCATAATCTTCCATATATACAGCCACCATGGGATCTAACAGGTAGCAGCCTTCCACATTTGGAGGATTCACACCATCATAAATGGGAATATATGGTTCCATCTTTTGGCGGATGTCATCCGGAATGACTTGTGCAATGCGCTCGTCCTCCTCGCCCCAAGGCAGGATGTTGCCAGTGAAGCTCACAATCTCATCCTTGTTGATGGTCAGGTTGAACACCTGTTGCTTGCCAGATGTCAAGTTAATGTCAGACGTGGCCTTCAATGTATGTTCCTTTCCGTTAAGAGTTACGGTAAGGAAGGGACTTCCAGCTTCTATGGTCTGGGGTACGATGATGGCTTTGTAACTGTTGGTGCCGTTGTCTGCGCAATATACCGTGCTACGGCTCTCGTATGCAGTAAACGTATTGGCGTTCAGGTCTACATTACAACCCGTATTTACATTGTTCAATTTTACTGTAGCTGTACCAGTGCCCAGCGCTTCGCCCTGCAGATTGACAACTACATGAGAAAGACGATGGCTGAATATTAGATTCACTTCTTTGGCTGTAGTTACATCTGATACGGCTGTACACAGGTCGGACATGGTGTATTGTCCCGATGCGCCTTGGGCGGTTTTGACGTTGAATCGGAATGTAGGTACAGAAGATATGGTGTTTGGATACATGGCAAAATAGCGAACACCGAATTCTGTGGGGCGCACAATGCCTTGATCGTTGACAAACTTGTTGCCGCGATATGTATATTTCACATAATTGGCATAGTTGCCCGATGCTTTTAACTCAGTCCCGTTACCTTCGTCCTTTACGGCATAGACAATGATTTGGTCATTTTCTTCAAAACTGGTTTCCGTAGCACGACTCAAGGTTTTCATTGAAGCTGTAAATGATACACTCTCCTGTTTTTGGTCAGGTTTTACTTCCTCACTGCTGTTGCTGCATGAAGCAACAATAGCACAACTTGCCATAGCAAGCATTAATTTTCTGTAATTCATATTGTTCGTTTTTAAAATTGTTTTCTAATCGTTTGCTGATGTTACCACAATGCTGCAAGGGTAGGCTATCCATTCACTATTATCCAATACTGATTCCTTACCATTTATCCACAATTTTATTATAGTATGTTGATAGTCTGTGTCTGTACGGTCCATAAAATCGTATCCAACAATATACACATCATCGTTATGTACATATATACTTGTCAAAGTGGATTTGTTTGTTTCATCGGTCAATAATGTGATTTCTCCGTTTTTCCAAACTTTAGCAACACCATCCTGTTGCCCGATAATATATATATTGTCTCCATTCACGAACATGGGCTTGAAAGTAGGACCAAAGACGTTGTTCGACGAATTCTTCAGTCCCGTAGCTGTCATTTCTCCGTCAATCCAGAGGTACAACATCCCATCTGCTTTCTCCACCAGGCAGTAGATATTGTCGTTCAGAATAGTCATGCACAAACCATCACCCTCAATATCATAATCCATCAGTTCCTGGTTTTTCCAGAAAAATGTACGGTTTGTCCCGAAGCTGTTACTTGTTTCTGTTACATTACGTCCCATAACATAGATATCCCCATTTGACTCGGCTATAACCTCCGCCCAATTGTTTTTGTGACCGGGACGTTTGGGAAGCCAATTAACTTCATTGTTATTTGCCAAATAAGGTGCCCCCGATTCGCTAAGTCCTACAACAAGGACATTGCTATTATGGACCAATATGTCGTTTGTCGTTGCCAAACCACGATTTCCTCCTTCATACATGATGGCTCCATTCTTCCAAACAGTTGCATTTTCATAATACGTATCTACTTCACTGCTCAATGGAGGAACCTGATGTCCTACGACATAAACATCGTCACCAGAAACAGCCATAGAATATGCACAACCATATACTGCAACATCATCATAATCAAACCTTCCCAATCTCTGCATCTCACCATCTATCCAAACACAAGGCACGTAACCATCCCACAGACCGTCGTACATTCCTCCTACGTATACCTTTACTTTATCGTCCTCTTGTTCCAAATTGCTTTCTTCCCCCCAAGGAAGAATCTCGCCGGTAAAACTTACAATCTCGTCTTTCTCAATAGTAAGATTGAATACTTGTTGTTTGCCGGAAGTAAGGCGGATGTCCGATGAGGCTTTCAGCGTATGTTCCTTTCCGTTCAGACTTACGGTGAGGAATGCACTTCCGTCCTCAATGGTCTGGGGTGCGATGATTGCCTTGTAGCTGTTGGTTCCGTTGTCTGCGCAATATACTGTGTTGCGGCTCTCGTATGCTGTAAATGTGTTGGCGTTGAGGTCTGCATCACATCCCGTATTTACATTGTTTAGTCTTACGGTAGCCGTACCAGTGCCAAGCAATTCGCCTTGCAGATTTACCACTACATGGGAGAGGCGGTGGCTGAATACCAAATCCACCTCTTTGTTTGATGTGATGTCCGACACTGCAGTGCAAAGGTCGGAAAGTGTATATTGCCCCGAAGCATTCTGGTTGGTTTTCACATTGAACTTGAAGGTTGGACCGCACGGGGTTGTATACGGATATATGGCATAATAACGAAGCCCTGAGTCTGTGGGGCGTACAATACCTTGTGCATTAATGAACTTTCCGTTATTGTATGTATAGCGTACGTTATCAGCGTAATTTCCGGATGGCTGCAGAATAGAGGCCGTATTGGCTTGGGCGTTGACAGCATAGACGCCAATTTTGTCTCCCTCTTCAAAAGTGGTTTCTGTGGCACGCGATACCGTTTTCATGGATGCAGTAAAGTCAACAGTCTCGCCGATTTGCGGCATAATCTCACTATCCTTGTTGCTGCAGGAAGTTACAAGGATAAAACTTGCCAAAGCAAGCATCAGTTTTTTGGATTCCATTATTTTTCTTTTTTGTGTCATTATACGACCGTGTTCTTTGACACAAAAAAAGCGTGGAATCGTTGTTGTCCATTCCACGGATTGAGGCTCTTGCACTGCCCTTCTAAGTAGAACGGACAACGTCAGAGCCCACGCCGATATGATTATCAATACCATACATTGACTGCAATTACCTTGCTTCAAGAATGAAACAATGATATACAGACAATTATGGCTGTGATATAATCACACCCGGGACATCTACGTTGCCTTGCGCTCTGACTTAGAATGAGATGTTTGCAAGATTTCAATCCGTCAAAGACAAGACGTGGTAAACGCCTTAATTATGTCTGGCCTCCCTTTCCCACCCAGTCCACCAGAGATGGATTGATGTGTATCTTGCCATTCTCTGTTCGGCGTGGGTAACTTTGTCTTTCCCTAATAAAGAACGCGTCTTTTAACGGGAATTATGGACAAAAGTCAGGAAGTCCGAATGCAAAATTAAGAGATTTTTATGAGTTTCCAAAACAAAGCGTCAAAAAATGTTAACGGATGTGCTCAAAACTCATCGTTTATGTATTTGTGTCCTGTTTTGTCGTTCAATTAATATTGTAAAATCTTTTTACTTTGTTTTCTAGTCTTTTAAAAGGCAGATTTTGACTATAATTTAGTGAAAAATCTGCAAAATCTGAATAATCCCCTAAATAAGGGTTTCCAGTTGGGAAAAAAATTTTTTTTAGTTGGAAACATTTTTTTTTCCAACTGGGCGCATTTTTCTGCCCAACTGAAGAAATTATGCTTATAGTGTATGCGGACCTCTTTTCCGATAAGCTTGTTTTGTAAAAGATATTTACTATAGTTTCGGTCCTATTCATGATGAATTCTTAAAACCTCCGATTAGTGGCTACAATGAAAAATTATGTACTAGGTTTGTCCGCCTCGGCATTTTTTTATAATTTTGTGGGCAGAATATAAAAGTTAGAAAAACATAAATCCACAATATTTCAAAACGGGAATGAAAAGATGTCTTTTGACTATAGTCTGCTTGACTGCTCTTGCCGCGAAGATTCCGGCAATGGCAGAAAATGCGGCAGATGATATATTCGTTGATGATTTTAGCAGCAAATCACGTTCGCAGAAGGAGTGGACTATTGGAACATGCCCCAAAACCGCGTCAGTGCAGTATGTGAAGGATGGAAAGGGCGGAAACCGTTGCGTGAAGATAACGAGCAGTGAGAAAGATGCCGTGAGAATTACGCATCATCTCACTGGCCTCGACCCCAATACATTTTACCGTATTACCGCTAAAGTAAAGACGCAGGATGTGCAAGAGGGCAGAGGCGCAGTGCTTTATCTGGATGTGCTTGACAAGGATTCAGACCAACCCTGGAACGCCTCGAAGTTTCTTTAT
>JAZRON010000072.1:0-3275 GCA_045648725.1 Faecalimonas sp. | reverse complement strand
TCTTCTCCAGCCAATGAAGATATACTTTGTTGGCACTTGCAGTATATCTGCTCAGAAAAGCCATTTTTTGCTCTTTTAAAGAATCGCCTTTCATCTCGCAATGAATCGCCTTTACTTTGCAAAGAAAGCGCCTTTCGTTTTATTAATGGCACGCAGACGTCCCTACCCCCTCACTACTCTGTTACGGCGAATATGTTATTCGCTGTTTTTTGAGTATAAGGGTCTGTGACCCGGCAATGGAAAATATGTTCTTCTGTTCTTGTGCCGAAAACTATCTCACAGCTCACAGCTCATTTCCCAAACTATCTTCTCAAAAAAGACAAAGCATTGACCGGGGGAAGTCAATGCTTTGATATGGCTCACGCAATGCTTTGACTTTGTCAACGCAATGCATTGTGTTTTTCCGTTCACTTAACAAGAATGGCGCACAGCCCTGTATAAAGGTGGTGCGCCATGCGTGTATCGTTATGCAGTCCTTGTTACTTCACGCTTCCCTGATAACCGATGAACAAGGGCGTATTGGTGCTTGTCTCTCGGATGGTGTAGAAGAAGGGACGTTCCAGTTTCATGTATACCGTATCTGGTGGGGTGGTTTCTTCTCCGGAATCCCAATACCATCTGTTTGCTGTTGCGACTGCGGCCTCAGCTCCCTTTTCGTTTACAGTTATACTGGTTTGCTGAATGATTGTCCCTAATGATGACGGCTCATCAAACATGACAATATCCGATGGGCTTTCTGGACGGAACACGTTGGTTATGCCCATGGAACGTAGAAGATCGTTCAAGTCCATCTTGCTACCCGAGTTAAAACGTGGGAAGTCGAGCACAACGTGTCTGTAATACCTATTGCGGTCTGTGTCCTGCATATACTGAGCCAGTGCATCGGCCGGTGTGGCATCTTCCTTGGGCAAAATAAAATCCATGACATAGGCCATGTTGCCGAATGAACGGAATGTGGCTTGATATTTCGTATTCTCAACGTACTTGGCCATTTCATGATACATCACCATTTTTGCCGTTTCTTCCTCTCCCTTTTCGTTGCGGAAAATACCATCCCGGAGATTCTTTTCCGTCAATTTGTTATACCATTGTCCTCTAAAGTAAACAGTGTTTACAAGGACTGCCTGCGTATTGGGAGCGAGATATGGGAGGAAATCCTTTATTCTTCCGTAGGTTTTATGATATGCCCAGTCATTGATGGAATCCAGTGTCTCTTCTGTCATTGCGGCGGGGAACACTTCAGCACGATACCAATGATTCACCTTCTCAATAAAATCAGTCTGCATGGTCAAATCGTTTCTGTGCCATACACTGTTGTCAGTGCGGTACTTCGAGCGCGAATCGGCTTCGGCCAGCCCCTTGTTCAATTGGAGACCGTATTGGTTCAGATCCGCCATTTCAAATTCTGAAACCCCGAATGCCAGTTTGATTTCTTCGAGCGATTTGCCTCTTAGACCATTACATGTCATCATCAGGTTCTGCGTCAGACTTAAGGGGGAAAGTAACAAGTTCTTTTCTTTCTTTTTTTCAAATGACTTGGAGAACAATTCCCAAGAAAAGTCATTCACCTTTTCACTGATAGCCTGCTGATTTTCGTCAAGTGCAATTTTTTTCTGATTTTTAAAAGGAGCGTTGTAAATGTCTTCCTCTTGCAGCCACAAAGAGTCCACAGTCTCTTCTTGTTCTTCTTTGCCCGTTTCTACGGGTTCAATGCTCTCATCTGTATTGCATGCAGTGAAAACACCCAACAGGGCAATTACTGAAATCTTGAATTTGTTCATAAACGGTTTATTATAATGTAATTGATCCTCATCTATAAAACTCAAAATATTGTAATCCTATGTGATAATTATATGAGGTATTTACAGGGCCAAAAAGATTAGGATCTGCTTGGTAAATTTGGCTTACATCAAAAATACTGCTCAGAAAGTATCCATTGCTCCTTCCGTCCCATCCCCAGTTTACATGATTATAGATTTCCCTCATTTTTGTTGGTCCATAAGGTTGTCCTATTACAGGAGCCTCATACGTTGTTATATGCATATCTATGAAACCGTCAACCACCCACATGTGTCCCATCGTCTCATTTCTGAATCCTGAAACAATAACTGGATGCCCTGCTGTTAAAGGGGCTATCAAACAAGTGTCATTATACCAGGTCCATCCCTTATCAGTATAACCAAGAACTCTTGGCGTTAGTTTCATATTTCCCTCGTTATTCCCTGTCGCAACTAATGTATCCGTTTCGATGTAAGAACTGTTGTTCAAAACCCCTAATTGTCGGCATAAACGCCCAATCGCATTATGTGTTTCATCATCAGCTGGACATATAAGGGAAAAATTAGAATTTGGCATTGAGTGGCGAATGGTATGTTGTTTTATCAAATCCCAATCTAAAACTTGATATAACCTGTCAGCTTCATCATAAGTTAATCTTATGGAATCTGGGTATTCATAATATGCTAAAATCTGTGCCATTGCAGTATTTGCACAACCTGCATAGCCATTGGAGCAATAAATGCCTTCAGGAAATTGTTGTCCCCATTTTGTCTCAATAAAAGGACCGGCGGTAAAAATTAATGTATCCAAGAATGGTAATAGTCCTGCATTTAAATTTGTATTTACGATATAGTTGGTAGCCAGATTTACTACATAGCCAATATCGGATTTGTTATCCTGCATTTCGTCTAAGTCATATTGTCCTTCTTCAACATATGCGATCACACCAGGCGTTCCTTGTTTAGAAGAAACAATGACATAACCCTTATTGTCGGCATAGTTCATTACATACAATAGTGTATCTATGGCACTTGAAGTGCGTGTTATGTCTTTGTTTGTAATGCTTGTGATGCTTGAGAGATCAATTTCCTTTTTCACGTTTTTTGTGCCTCTTGTCTCATCCTTACTTTCAAATAATGAGGGTGCATTTTGGGCTATGTGGATAATCTCTTCCAAACTCCTGTTTTCGCATTTCACTTCAGACTTTACGACCTCAGTCGGTACTATGTTTTCTGTACAAGATGCCACTGCCATTGTCAGCAGTGCAATAATTGATAAAAATTTCTTTTTCATTTTTGTTGTGTTTAAATGCTGCAAAAATAAAGATTTCTTTCGGAACGGCCTAATGATAAGGCAACTTTTTGATTATCTGACAGCAAATTAGTGGTTTTGCAAAATGTAGATGCAATTTTCAGTGGCGAGTTATGAGCGGTGAGTTGTGAGATTTGACATAAGAACAAAAGAACATTTTGAGTAGTGAGTGATGAGAAATGAGT
>JAZRON010000071.1:0-25132 GCA_045648725.1 Faecalimonas sp. | reverse complement strand
GGACGAAGTTTCGCATGTGATTCTGTTAAGAAGTTGTTTGTATCGATACTTGCTGTAAGCATAGTAGCAATTTTTCTAACGTCTGGATTTGGTTCAATTGCTGTTGCAAGAACAACCATATCCGCTTCTTTTAAAATCTGTTTATTATCTAATAGGTCAACACCTTGTACAAGGAGTTTTCCGTCTGGCTGTGGAATAACTTTTCCAACTTGACCTTTAATATAATTTACACCATAATCTTCTACTGCTCTTCTGTAGAACTCGTCAAAGTTTTTACCTGGTGTACGAACATCGATGTAGAATACTGTTACATTTACATCCGGGTATTTGTCACGGATTAACATGGCGTGTTTTGCTGTGTACATACAACAAATCTTAGAGCAGTAGCTCTTTCCTCTGTTGTCTGAACAACGGCTACCTACACATTGGATGAACACCATTTCCTTTGGATGTTTTCCATCAGAAAGACGTTCCAAATGTCCTTTTGTAGGTCCCGCTGCATTCATAACACGTTCTAATTCAAGCGATGTGATAACATCCTTGCTTTGGTTGTATGCATATTCATCATAGTTATCAAGTTTGATTGTATCAAAACCTGTAGCAACTACGATTGCACCATATTTTTGTGTTAAGATTTCATCTTTTTGTTCGTAGTCAACAGCACCTGCCTGACATACTTTTGAACAAATACCGCATTTTCCGGTTTTCATCTTGATACAAGCATCTGTATCGATTACCGGAACATTTGGAATTGCCTGTGCAAATGGTGTGTAAATTGCACTTCTTGTATTTAATCCACGGTTGAACTCACTGAGTGATTTCTTTGATGGACATTTTTCTTGACAAACACCACAACCTGTACATTTGTTAGCATCTACGTATCTTGCTTTCTTACGGATATCTACTGTGAAGTCTCCTACGAAACCAGATACCTTATCCACTTCACTATATGTATAGATTGTAATCTTTTCGTGTGCTGCGGCCTCTACCATCTTCGGTGTGAGGATACAAGCTGAACAGTCAAGTGTAGGGAATGTCTTGTCTAATTGAGACATTCTACCACCGATACTTGGTGTTTTTTCCACGATATCTACTTCATATCCTGCATCTGCAATATCTAATGCAGTTTGGATACCTGCAATACCACCACCAATTACCAATGCACGTTTTGTAACTAAACTTTCGCCTGGTTTAAGTGGTGCGTTTAAGTTTACTTTTGCAATGGCTGCTCTAGCAAGGATTACTGCCTTTTCAGTGGCTTCTTCTACATCCTTGTGAATCCATGAACAGTGCTCACGGATGTTTGCAATTTCTACCATGTATGGGTTAATGCCAGCTCTTTCCGCTGCATTTCTAAATGTATTTTCATGCATACGTGGAGAACAAGAACATACCACGATTCCTGTAAGATTTTTTTCTTTTATTGCTGCTGCAATTCTTGCCTGTCCTGCTTCAGAACACATATATTGGTAATCTTCAGCATGAACAACGCCCGGTTCTAATAGAGCCATCTGGGCAACTTTTTCCACATCTACTGTTGCGGCAATATTACTACCACAATGGCAGACAAATACTCCTATTCTCTGCATGCTGCTTACCTCCTATATCTTCTGAATGCACTTACTAAAAGTTGTTGTGGAAGTTCTTCATCTAACAATTCAGGAACTTCATCCGGTGATAAGTAAGTTGCACCTTTTTCACGCACAACAAGTTGTCTTGCTGCATCAATTAATTTTCCTGGTTTTACATCTCTTGGACAACGCTCTACACATGCAAAACATGAAAGACATTTCCATAAAGATTTTGATTCTACCAAGCTTTCGATATCACCGTTTTGTACATATGATACAAACTGGTGTGGTTTGATGTCCATCTCGTTAAATGATGGGCAGGAAGCAGAACATTTTCCACATTTCATACATTTTAGTGGATTCACGCCGCTGATTTCTTTGATTTGAGAAACTTTATCTACGTGACTCATTAGATTTCTACCTCCTCTTTTACTCCGAGTGCTTCTGCAAGTAATTCTGTAAAGTATACAACAGGGAGTTTTTCCTCTGCACTCTTATTTAAATTATACATGCAAAGAGGACAAGCTGTAATTAACATTTCTGCGCCAAATCCGGCTGCACTGTTTACAATCTTGTCACACATATTTTTTGCCATGTCTTTTTCTTTTAATGATATGTATCCGCCACAACACTCATTGCGATATGGATATACAACTGGTGTTGCTCCAATTGCACGGATAAAATCTTCAATGATTGTTGGATTTTCCGGATTGTCAAATCCTAAAATCTTTCCTGGACGAAGAAGTAAGCATCCGTAGTATGCTCCGATTTTCTTTCCCTTCAGTGGATTTACCACTTTTTCTTTTAACTTATCAAAACCAACTCTGTCGCGGAGTACCTCTAAGAAATGTAATACTTCTGTCTCTCCAGCGTATGGTTCGGAAAGTTGCATATAATTGTTTGCTCTTGTACGAATGTCTTCTACATTTTTCATATCGTCATTTACACGTTTTACTACGTGATGACATGCTGAGCAAAGCGTTACTAAGTCCTGACCCTTTTCTTTTGCTGCATTCAGTGTACGAACTGATGAAAGCTTTGAAGCAATTTCGTCAGTGCCGAGCGGGTAAACACCGCCACAGCACTGCCAATCTTCAATCTCTTCTAATTCGAATCCTAATGCTTTCGCAGAAGCTCTGGCATATGCGTCCAAATCCTTTGCTTTATTTTTGAGGGTACAACCTGGATAATAACTGTACTTCATATCAATTCCCTCTCTTATTTTTTAGCATTTTATTTTTTAGATTTCAATTTGAGAAATAACTGCTTTTAATGCATCTGCACTCTTTTGAAGTTTTTCTACTTCTTCATCTGTTAAATCTACGTGTACTTTTCCTTGGTGTCCCTTTGGTCCAACAAGTGATAATGTACTTAAGCATACGTCATCAATACCGTATTCACCATGCATCATTGTAGAAACAGTTGCCATAGAATCTGATGCGGATACAAGTTTCTTACATAATTGAACAACAGATGCTGATACTGCATAGAATGTTGCACCTTTGTTTGCAATGATCTTTCCACCTGATTTTCTAACGTATTCAATCATAGCTTCTTTATCAACTGGTTTTACGTCTCTTCCAAGTGACTGCATTGCCTTTGCATAATCATCAACAGGTACAGCCGAGATACGTGCGCAGCTCCATGGTACGAAAGAAGAATCTCCGTGTTCACCAAAGATGTAGGCATGTACATTCTTCTGTGCGATTTCAAAATGTTCTGAAATACCACAACGAAGTCTTGCTGAATCTAGGATTGTACCGGAACCGATAATTTGGTTCTCCGGAATTCCTGAAACCTTAGTAAATACATATGTCATAACGTCTACAGGATTACTTACGATTACATAAAGTGCATTTGGTGCCACTGCTGCAATTTGTGGTGCAATGCTCTTTAAAATATTTACGTTTGTCTGTGCCAATTCAAGTCTTGTCTGACCTGGCTTACGTGCAATTCCTGATGTAATGATTACAATATCAGAATCCTTTGCATCTTCGTAATCTCCTGCAACAATAGAAATCGGATCTCTGAAGCATGTACCTTGGATAATATCCAGTACTTCTCCCTCTACCTTTTCTTTGTTTACGTCAATCATAACGATTTCTGATGCGATATCGTCATTTGATAATGTGTAGGCAATTGTAGAACCCACACTACCAGCTCCAATAATAGTAATTTTTCTGCTCATAAGTGCTCCTTTCACCTTTAAATTGTCTAATTTTTAACAATCTTTGTTCTTAAAAAATGAGCCTAAGCTCATCTATACCTTAGATAGGATACCATAAGATTAGGAATGAAGCAAGCCAATTATTACATTTTCTCGTTATTTTTTTGACATAGTTTTGATTATTAAGTCAAAAAAATAGGATGAGATACGAAATCTCATCCTATTCTTAAACTCATTAAACTTTAGCAATGTATTCGAATGGTAATGGAACAATCTTTCCAGGTGTCTGGATTTCAATTAATTGTTCTAACGTTGCTTTTACGATTGCTGTTTGTTGTTCTGGGTTGTTTGGAGCACCGGCATTAGCACCCATAGGTACCAATGGAGCTACCGAACGTGGTGTACCAGTTTGACGTACAACTGGTGGAAGAGCTGCAATACAAATTGTTGGAATTCCAGCTTCTTCAATCGCTCTCTGCACCAATACTGCAGAGCGGTGGCAGGTACCTCAGCCAGCGGTGAGGATAACTGCATCTACGCCTTCCTCTTTAAACATCGCTGCAATAGCCGGACCTGTTTCGTTTTTGAATTTTTCTTGGTTTCCACCACCACCCATGAATCCTGCATGAGTTTTAGCAACAGCACCAATAAATCCTTCAGCTGCTAATTCATTCATTCTATCAATCGGGAACATACAGTTGATATCTTTGTTAACATCACCGTTATCATATCCACCGTGAGATACCATCAATTCATTTGACGGCCATTCGTTCTTAACTTCTCTCCAAGTAAAGTCACCAGCAAGGTTGAATCTTTTTTGCTCTTTGTGGTGAACACCAGCTGCTGTAGCAAGAGCAACAGTCATGTCTTTCAGTTCTTTTGTTACTGGAGTCCAAACCATAGGTGGTGTAATTGGAACGAAGATTTCCGATTGTAATCCTTTAACAATTGTTAAACTCATTATCTTAACCTCCTTAATTATTTGTTTCATTCTTGGCGCGAGCTTCTGCTTGCCGCCTATTGTACACATCTAAGTTACTAACATATTTGTCGTTGACTTCCGGTCCAAGTTGTTCCACAAAACTCATGTTCCATGCAACTTCCTGCCCCACTTCAAGTGGATAGTCTGTAATCATCATTCGCATCGGTACTTTTAAATATCCAAGGCGCCCTTTGAGGTCAATTGCTACACAGCCATCGTGTACCTCAACGATTACACCTTCCATCTTAATGATTCTATCACCATACTTCATGTTTGTCACCTAAATCTTAGTCGTATTTTTCTCTACGTTTATCACTCATTGGTAATGATTGTTCATTTGCTACCAATTCAACTGGTTTTCCAGTTACGTTAGAAATCAATTCTACGTTAGTAGATTTAACGTTTGGATTCCATTTCTTTTCTGCTTTCTTAACATCTTCACCTGACATAGCTGCTTTCAACATATTTAATGCACGGATAGCATCTTCGTGGCAAAGTGTATTACAAGCAAGAACTTCGTTTTCAATACCAGATTCTGATTTGTTGTTATCAACCATGTGTGTCATGTATTTGTTACCAACAACAAGCGCACCTTGTACTGCACAGAATGACATACCAACTACCGGAACGCCTCTCATACCGATTTGTTCGTGGTGAGATGCGAAGTCAATGTGGTTATTACCAAAACCTTCTGTTGTAACGAATGCACCATCAACGTCTAATGCTTCAACCATCATACCTACACGTTTAGATACGTAGAATTTTTCAGCATTGATTTGTGGAGATCCAACGAAGATAACACCACAAAGGTCAACTTCTTTGTCATGCAATGTTTCAAGTACAAGTGGTTCTCTCCAGTAATGTCTTGACATTTCTTTTGAAGCTGGTCCGATACATGTTAATGCATGGATACATCCATCTAATACTTCAAGTGGAGATGTCATAACTGGAACGTTACCTAAGTCTACGTTAGGTTTTCCACCAAGAATACCAACTGGTTCAACTGGAAGGATTAAGTTATCATGCATAGCGCCTTGGCCCATGATTTCCTTAACGATAACTACTTTCTTCTTACCTGGTCTTCTTACTTGAACAAATTCTTCTGTATCAACTACATATTGTTCATCTAATTTCTTTAATGCTTCACGGATTTCTTGTGTAATAACATCTGTTGCTGTATGAGCTGCCAAAGGACCTGGTCTTTCCATGTTTGTTCCTTCTTTGATGACAACTTCTGTTTTGATGAAAATTTCACCTTTTTCAGGACATCCTGGACGTCCCCACATGATGTTTTCATCTAAGTATCCTTCAGAAGACCCGAATTCACCGATTTGAACACCATTAGCGTCTGTACCTGTTACCATCATTACAACACCATCAAGTACTCTTGTAACACCCGTACCGATTTCAGCATCGCCTTCTTTTGTAGCGATTGGTTGAACGTCCATGATTGTTTCTGAGTATGTGTGATATTGTTCTGGTGTGATGATGTCAATCTTTAAGCTGTTAACAAGTTTTTGTGAAGCTGCTGCTTCGTCTTCAATACCTTCACGAATGTAAAGTACTGTACCGTCAATCTTTGTTTCCGATCCTCTCTTTACTTCCGTAATATTGAAGTGTTTTCTTGTTAAGCTTCTGATTACTTTTTCTTCTTGTTCTACTGGAGCTGCTGCTACGGTCGCTGCTGCGCCTGCTTCTGCTACTACAGGAACTTCTACTACTTCTCCTGCACCCGCACCGATTCCCATTGGTAATTCGATGTTGATATCTTTACCTTCGCCAATGTGAATTTTTAAGGTTCCGCCTGCTACAGTTGTTGTTGCTGTAACTGGAGCGGCTGGTGCTGCCGGAGCTTCTTCTACAACTTCTTCTGCTGCTGGTGCTGCCACTTTGGCGCCTTCAACAACGTCAGCTGTGATTGGTGTAAGGGAATCACAAGTTTTTGTGAGCTTAGCACCTAAGATTTCTTCGATTGTTAAGCAACCGTCTAACTTTAATAATCCTGAATCTACTAAATCATCAAAGATTGCTGGATCTTCTAAGTTTTCTGGGCCAATTGTAATGCCTGCCTCTGCTCTACAACATAATACTGCAGGGTCTTTTGCATGTTCTTTACATGTTTCGGCTGTAATTGACATAATTTCTTACCTCCTTGTTTACTTTGTTTCTGGGTTTCCCCAATGTGTATATATCCCAACCACATTCCGCAGAAAGTAAAATTTCGGGGTTTATTTACTCTCATTTATAATGTGATAGTTATACCATAAATTATGTAGATTAGATGTCCTGATCTACTTTTTTAGATACTCTTAAGTATCTGTACAATGGATGACCAATGGTTCTCATGATATGGTCTGTTTGGTGGAATACTTTTAAGCCCATCTTAGGAGCTGATCCCATAACTGTGTTTGAACAGTCTGAACAGTTACCGATGATAATGTATTCACATTTATCTTTCTTGAATTGCATGCTGTTCTTAACCTGCCCCGGGCAGTTACCTGGTCTTTCACATTTTAAAGCACCACTCTTCATCTCAGCTGCTTGTTTACATCTTGCAACAGAAACCACTTTTGAATTCATCTTTGTAGCAATGTCACGCATACGAGCTTCATCTCCACCACAAGCACACACAAGAACACCCATTGTTGCTCCGTGTAAGTCTGGGAATTCAATCGTCGGAATAATACCACCTGTTGTCTTTGTAATAGGTGCATCTAATGTTGTAGCTTTACCGGTAAATGGTCCACCCATAACAATTTCACCTGGTTCTCCATCAAGGCCGCCGGCCATTTCGATTAAATCGCCAACACTTGTTCCTACTGGAACATCCATGAATACGTGTGGTTTGTTACCGCCTTTGATTTTACCGATTACTGTTAAATTCTTGCTGAAAGAAGGTTTTCTTTCATCAATAGCTTCTGCCACTCTTGCAAGAGTTTCAACATTGATAACGATAGATTTTGCTGCTGCCGGAAGTTGTGTTGGTTCTAATTCGATACCAAGTGTTTCTCTAACAACCGCTCTTTCTTCACCCATTGGATAAATATCCGGAAGAAGATGAATTGAAATAGCTGGTTCATCTTTCAAAGCTTCTTTTAAGATCTGAACAGCTTTTTCATTTTTCTTTTTAATTGCGAAAATAGCTTTTGCGGCATTAGAGATTTCCATGCAGTATTTTACGCCGCGAACAACTTTTTCACATTCGTTTTCGATCTGCATAATGTTGTGTTTTAACCCTGGTTCACATTCTGCTGCGTTGATTAAGATGTATCCGCCTTCAAGATTAGTTCCTAATTTCACGCCTGTTGGGAATCCGGCACCACCCATACCAACAACTCCAGCTGCTTTCACCATATCAAGTTTGCTGCCTTCTTCGATTGGTACAAATTCATCTTTTTGTTCTTCATCCGGTTTGATGATGATTCTGTCATCTGTCACTTCTTCAACCACACCATATACACTTGAGAAAATGTTTGCGCCAAGTCCTGCTGGTGTTGCAATAAGTGTACCTTTTTTTACAGCGTCGCCAGCTTTAACGATAGCTTCACAAGGTGCACCTACGTGTTGTCTTAAAAGAATCTGTAAATTTCCCATGACAATTCTCTCCTTTAGTTTTTTGATTTTATATAAGTAAAAAGTGGTACTCTCCACTTACTTATTCGCATTTCGCGTTTTCAATTATAGATATTTTCAATAATTGTAATCTCCCTGCAAATTTCGTGAAGTATTTAACACTCTATTTTTTGGCGAAGGCATGTGGGAATCGAACCCACCCAGGACGCTCCTAACGCCCAACACTAGTTTTGAAGACTAGGGGGCACACCAGTCACCCGACTACCTCCATGTATTCTGCCGAATCTCAGCGTTTCTAACTTTACCATACTTTTCCTTGTGTTTCAAGTACTTTTTCGCGCTTTAATCCACGTTTATTTTACCAAATTTTCATTGACTTTTCAACCCATTTAAGTGATAATAAATAAAAGAGCTGAACATTATACTTGTATATCAACTATTTGTTAGTTTTTATCAGTTTTATTTTGTTTCTCGTATTTTTTGCAAAAAGCCCCGCAACTTTTGCAAAGCAGCGCACTAAAGCGACTTATTTGTTTTTTCTATAATTGATGGTTGTTTTTATTTATTCAAAGAAACGAATCAAACAGAAAAACTGCATTTATTTCATATGCATTTCTTGAATGTTTCAGAAATTTTAAAGTAAATCTAGAAGAAAGAAGGGTTCTAACTATGAAATTAGAAGCAAAAATCAATGTTAACCTTTATGAATCTGCACTTCAGGTAGTAGACGCTCACACAAGTGGAGAATTCTGTAGAATGGTAATCGGTGGTTTCCCTGAACCAGAAGGAAATACAATGATCGAAAAGAAACACTGGATGGAAGAAAATTACGACCATGTTCGTACAGCATTAATGTTCGAACCACGTGGACACCATGATATGTTTGGTGCTTTCATCTGCGAACCGGTAAACAAAGAAGCTGACTTTGGTGTTATGTTCATGGATACAGGTGGATACCTTAATATGTGCGGACACTGTACAATCGGTGCTGTAACAGTTATCCTTGAAGCGGGATTAAAAGAAATGCACGAAGGCGAAAATGAAGTTGTATTAGAAGCTCCAGCCGGAATCATCCGTACAACAGCTATCGTAAAAGACGGAAAGGTAGAAAGCGTTACATTAACAAACGTTCCTGCATTCGTTTACAAAGAAAACCAATTCGTTACAGTTGACGGCAAAGAGATTAAATTTACAATCTCATTTGGCGGTTCATTCTTTGCATTGGTTGATACAGCACAATTGGATATCGGAGAAATCAACGCCGAAACAGTTCCTGCATACATTGACTTAGGTATGAAGATGATGGAAATCATCAATAAGGAAATTGAAATTCAACATCCATTGCTTGATATCACAACAGTTGACCTTGTAGAATTCTACGGACCAACTCCAAACCCAGACAAGGCTACATTGAGAAACGTTGTTGTATTTGGTGAAGGTCAGGCTGACCGTTCTCTATGTGGAACAGGTACAAGTGCTAAACTTGCTACATTACATCACTGGGGAGAAATCAAAGTTGGTGAAACATTCCTTTATGAATCATTCATCGGCTCTATCTTCAAAGGAGTTATCAAAGAAACAACAAAAGTTGCCGACTATGATGCAGTAGTTCCTATGATTACAGGTTCATGCTACTTAACAGGATTCGGCACATACTTAATTGATCAAGACGACCCATTGAAATATGGTTTCATCGTAGGTTAATCTACATTAAAAGAGAGAAGTTAAAACTTCTCTCTTTTTTTATCTCTATTTAATTATTTTTATTATTATTCGAGAAAACATCAGCCACTTCACTAATGGTTATATAAGCACACGGATCAATTTCATGAACAAGGTCCCGCATCCGTATTACCTGATATCACACCCCCAAACAACGCGCAAAGCAGAAGATCCGTTCCGTCAAGAGGTGAAGCAATGCTGACATCAATAGGAATACGGATATTCTTAAGATACCTCATCACGTTCTCCCTCGTTTTATTATAACTATGCCATTGTAACATATAATCTCCCAGACAGCAAATGAGATTCCCCATTTCACAAAACAAAAAGGACGTTCCCCGCAACGTCCTTTTCGCTCATAAACTAAATCGGTAATTCAATATAAATGTCTTTTCCTTCTTTAATAGAAAGAACAAGTTTGCCATTTTTAACCACAGCTCCTACTCCCTGTACGCTTCCGTTAACTGCTGGTGCCGGTGCTGCTGCTTCTTCTGCAACTTCTTCTGCCGGTGCCGCATCTCCTGCAACCACCGCATCAATTACATCCTTTGTAATCGGAGTAAGTGAATCACAAGTCTTTGTGAGAGTTGCTCCAAGAATCTCTTTGATTGTCAAACAACCATCCAAATTCAAAAGCCCTGAATCCACTAATTCATCAAAGATTCCAGGATCTTCTAAGTTTTCCGGTCCAATCACAATACCTGCTTCTGCTCTACAACATAATACCGCAGGGTCATTAGCATGTTCTTTTGCTGTTTCAACAGTAATTGACATAAGTTCATCCTCCTAAAATTTTAATAGCCGAAAACAATATAACATCGTTACTTTTAGTCTATCATTAGCACAACCCGAAGACAAATTGATAAATTCTATGGCATTATTGTTATTTTCTATTACACCATACATTCGTGAATTTCTTCTTCTTTTAACCCCACTTTTTCAAGCACAGCTAAAAGCATGTCTCTATCTGTTAACTCTGCACACCATGCCAGCCCACACCCTGATGAGATAATTCGCGGAACAGGAATCAGTCTTCCCGGCGCATTTTCTTCCTTACACGCTTTTTCCATCGCCATGGCATCGGCAGTCGTGTGAAAGGTTACTATAAGCTTTAATTCTTTCTTTCTCATGTCTATTCTTCCTCTGCCAATTCTTTAATCGCTGCAATTGCAGTTTCGATTTCTTCTTCTGTATTATAATGGGAGAAACTAAAGCGAACCGCACCCTGTTCTACCGTCCCAAGAGCCTCGTGCATAAGCGGTGCACAGTGTGCGCCCGGTCTTGTAGAAATCCCATATGTCATTAATAGTTCATCGCTTACTTCTGACGAATCGTAATCACCGATATTCAGTGTCACAACCGGACATCTCACTTCCGTATCAAAATCCCCATAAACTTTGACTCCCGGAATATTTTTCACTCCATTGTAAAAATGCCACATATGCTTAAGTTCTTTTTCACGGATATTGTCAATACCTTCTCGCTCCAAGTACTCAATCGCAGCCCCAAGCCCTGCTATTCCATGTCCATTGAGAGTCCCTGCCTCCAAAGCAGTAGGCATTTCTCCTGGATGTTTTCTACTATAAGTAAGCACACCGCTTCCACCACTTTTCAAAGGCTTTAGTTCCAAGCCCCCACGCACATATAAGCCACCTGTTCCTTGTGGACCAAGTAAACTTTTATGTCCCGTAAAACATAGTACGTCAATATTCATTTCCTTCACATGAATCCGGTAAACCCCTGCAGTCTGAGAAGCATCCACCACCAATAAAACTCCCTTTTTCTTGGCAATTTCACCTACACGTTTTACATCCACATAGTTTCCGGTTAGATTAGATGCATTGGTACAAATGATTGCTTTTGTGTTCTCTTGTATGGCTTCTTCTAACTCCTCATAAGAAATGGTGCCTTTTGGGTTGCTCTTCACGATTGTAAGCGAAACACCCTTTTCTTCCATCTCATAAAGAGGGCGAAGGACAGAGTTGTGTTCCAACATGGTTGTAACCACGTGATCTCCTGGCTCCAAAAGTCCTTTGATTGCTATATTTAGACTTTCTGTAGAATTGTTTGTAAAAACAATCTGTTTTGGGCTTTCTGCCCCAAAGAAGCGGGCAAGTGCTTCTCTCGTATTATAAATCACCCTAGAGGCACTTAAGGAAGCGGAATGTGCACCGCGTCCTGCATTTCCCATTGAATTCATAGCTCCAACAACAGCCGCTATTACTTCCTCCGGCTTTCGCATTGTTGTTGCTGCATTATCCATATAAATCATAGTTCTTCCACCTTAACATCCGGTTCTTTCTTTTTGTACATTTCTTTTACCACTTTTATAAAACGTTCTGATGGTCGTGATAATTGTAGATTACGATTATAAATCACATTAATGTCCCTTCTCATATCATCTGCTGAAAGTGGAATTGCCAGAAGACTTCCCTTCTGAATCTCCTCTTCCACTGCCAGTTTGGAAATGACAGAAATCCCCATACCGTTACTCACCGCACGTTTGATTGCTTCTGTGCTTTCCATACTTGCAATCACGTTAAGTCTGATTGGATTTACGCCAATCCTACGCAGTTGCTTTTCCGCTTCTTTTCTTGTCCCAGAACCAGCCTCACGCATAATCAACGGCTCCTGTGCAACCCAGGTTGCATTGGTATTTTCCTTTTTTAGTGCAAGATATTTTTCTGTATTTGGCGTTATCACCACCAATTCATCTTGATAAAACGGAATATATTTACATAGTCGTTTATCCATAACAGTTCCGGTAAATCCGATATCCACCGTATTGTTCACCACTTGTTCTACCACTTTAGCGCTATCTGATTCTAAAATCTCAAACTGTTGATTTGGATACTTTTCATTAAATCTTGCCAATATTCCCGGCAGCAAGTACTGAGCCGGAATGGTTGATGCTGCAATCGTAAGACACTGCTGAGCCTTTTCTTCTCGCACAGCAAATGTATCTTCTATTTTTTTCTGCAATACTGTCATCTGTTTTGCATAATCGTACAAAATCTTGCCACTGTCTGACAAACGTACTTCTTTTGTATTTCTCACGAAAAGCCTTGTGTTCAATTCCTTTTCCAAAGAGGAAATATGTGCACTAATCGTGGGCTGGGTCAAAAATAAATCTTTTGCAGCCTTTGAGAAGCTTCCAGTATCAGAAATTTGAACAAACGCCTCCAATTGTTTTAAATTCATATGTATGCTACCCTTTCACTTTCTGTTCCGTTCTTTTTTGTTACCTTTATACTATCCATGTACTCTAAAATCGGTTTGGCGCTCTTACGACTTGTCCCCAAAAGATCCCTGACTTCTGCAATAGTAATCAACGGATTTTCTTTTAAACGTACTATGATAACTTCTTTAGCTTGATCAATGATGGTCTTTAACGTATAAATATCATCTGCTATCTTCACGACGTATTCTTCATCAGTTAGAAGCAGCAAAATATCCTCTACCACTTCTTCGTCAATACCGCCCAAAGAGATCTCGGAAAAACGCACAAAATCAAACTGTGCTTTTTGAAATACGTTTTCCACAATTTTTCTCACTTTATCGTATGTGCTATCTCTTCTCACTTCAAACTCAGGAAGTTTCAAATACTCTTGATAGCGACTCAATACTTGTTCTCGTTCCAGTAAATCCATATAACTATCAAATACGTTAAGTTTTACCTTCTTCATATAGGTCATGTGCACTTCTGCTTTTTTCATCCCATAACGATATGGATACTTTTCATGGTATTCACGGACTACCTTCGTAAGTTCCTGTCTAATTTGTTGTTCATGAACTGTGTGCCAAACATAGGTATCTTTCTTCATTGAAAACACTTTCACAATCCCCTGTTTTTCCAAAGAGGCCACATCTTCTTCCACCTCTTCCAAAGAAAGTGCGGTCAATTTGGCAAGTTCATTTACAGTAATCATAGTCTCTGCATGGACTTTCACATGCATTTCTATCACATCTTCAGAGGAACCGGATTCTTTTCGTTTTAGTTCCTCAATCGCCTCTGCATCAAATCTCTTTTTTCGCTTTGGATTTGGTTCTAATACCACGCCACCACCAATGGTTTCCATTGGCGAGTAGAAACGTACCACAAATTTGTCGCCTCTTCTCAGTGCAATCTCTTCTTCCAAACGTAGTTGCACCAATCCCGTTTCACCCGGTCCAATCTCCTCTTGATCCAATAAAAATGCGCGACATAGGATTTCACTGGTTCCGGTAAACAGATGAAGTCTGGACTGATTGGTTAACACACGTTTAGAAGATGGAATGATATTCATACGCACATCCAAAAGCGTAGTGTTCTTCATGTTGTTAATCGGTGCCAAAACACAGCCTCTACAGAGCTCATTTTTCTTAATGTTAGAAAGATTAATCGCCACACGCTGACCTGCATAACATTTTTCCACATCTTGTCCATGGACCTGAATGCTTCGAATCTTACATTCTTTACCTAGTGGATAAACCTGAAGCGTATCTTCTTTTGTAATGGTCCCCGCAAGAAGTGTTCCGGTAATAATGGTACCAAATCCGGACAAACTAAATACGCGGTCAATCGGAAGTCTTGGAATCGTATGAATATCCTTTTGTACAACTTCCTCTGCTGTAAGCTTTTCTATTAATTCTACCAATTCCGGAATTCCCTGGCCCGTTGTTGCTGATACCTTTGCAATTGGAGCGCCCTCTAAGAAGGTTCCATCCAGTTCCTCGCGGATTTCCTCCTCTACAAGTTCCAGCCACTCTTCGTCAACCAGGTCCACCTTGTTTAACACCAAAATACTTTTTTCTATTCCCAGTTGTCCCAAGATATCCATGTGTTCTCTGGTCTGCGGCATAATCCCTTCATCTGCCGCAACAACCAGCATAACAAGGTCCATCCCCACTACCCCGGCAACCATATTATTGATAAAGCGTTCATGTCCAGGCACATCAATGATACCGACGCGGTCTCCATTTTTTAAATCAAAATAGGTGAAGCCAAGGTCGATTGTGATCCCTCGCCTTTGTTCTTCCTCCCAACGGTCCGTGTTACGTCCCGTAAGAGCCTTGATCAACGTGGTCTTACCGTGGTCGATATGTCCTGCTGTTCCAATAATAATATTTTTCATAGAAACCTCTAGTCACAAATATGATACGTTTTTAATTGGCGGAAACTTTCAAAATTTGACACACCAATTGTCCTTACGTCCATAAGAATCTTGTCATTCACAGTTCTTGGAATGATTGGAATCGGAAGAAAACGCATGCGTTCTTCTAATTCAGCCGTGGAAATCTTATTTGGCTTTATGGTAACTGCCACACTTGGAATTCTCTCTAACGGAAGGGAACCCCCACCAATTTGAGATTCACATTTTTCAATTCCAAGTTCCACATCTAATTCTAAAGTCTTTAAGAAACGTTTTAATTTTCTTGCTTCCTTATCTACTTCTGCCAATGGTTTTGTAATCATTTCCAATACCGGAAGATTTTTAATGGCACGCTCTTCTGATAAATATTCTTTTAATACCACTTCCAGCGTTGCCGCCGTAAATTTATCGATACGAAGTGCTCTTGTAAGAGGGTTTTTCTTCATCTTGTCGATATATTTTTTCCGACCCACAATAATTCCGGCTTGTGGTCCGCCAAGAAGTTTGTCACCACTAAAGGTAACCACATCCACACCTGCACGAACTGCGTCCTGTACTGTAGGCTCGTAGGTGATTCCATATTTGCTAAGGTCAATAAGAACACCGCTCCCCAAATCTTCGATTACCGGGATTTCGTGTTGTCTTGCCAACGGCACCAATTCCTCATTGGTTACACTTTCTGTAAATCCTACAATTCGATAATTACTTGTATGCACTTTTAAAAGCGCCGCTGTATTTTCATTAATTGCATCTTCATAATCCGAATAATGTGTCTTATTGGTGGTTCCAATCTCTACAAGTGTGGCACCACTTTGCTCCATCACATCCGGAATTCGGAATTTTCCACCGATTTCAATAAGTTCTCCACGAGATACCACAACTTCTCCGCCTTTTCCCAGAGAACTTAGCACAAGCATTACTGCGGCAGCATTGTTATTCACAGCCATCGCTGCTTCTGCACCTGTGATTTTACAGAGTAATTCCTCAAAATGAGAATATCTCTCCCCACGTTTTCCTGCTTCTAAATTGTACTCTAAATTGGAATATCCCGTTGCAATTTCAGCGATATGCTGCATGTGTTCCATGCCGATTGGTGCACGCCCAAGATTCGTATGAAGAATGGTACCTGTTGCATTGATAATTTTCTTCATATTAGGCATGAGCATTTTTTCTGCACGCGCCAAAATAGATGCCGTCACATTTGTGATAGCATCTTTGGCTGCTTCTTCTGATTCGCATGTACCGATAAATTGACGAAGGGATTCTGTTTCGATGCGAATGGCATCTACCACAATCTCTCTTCCATACTTTTCGATACCTGCTTTGATTTCTTCTTGTTCCAAAAGCACATCTACCTTTGGAATACTGCGATATAAAAGATTCTTGTCCATCTTTTGATTCTCCTAATATAAACGAATATATTTTTCGCCTTTTTCCACTACTTTCCCAACAATAGATACTTTGGTATCCATTTTCTTGTTGGCAAAATCTTCCATCATCTGTTCCACGTATTCCGGGGCCACGCTCACAAGCAAACCTCCCGAAGTCTGCGGATCATACAAAAGATCAACGTAATGTTCTGCCACACCTGACATTTCCACCAGTTTTCCCGAATGTTCACGATTCCTATACGCGCCCGCCGGAACAAGTCCCATCTTTGCATAAGAAATTGCTTCTTCCATGTACGCAATTTCTTCTACCTTGATTTCAAATGTTACCTCACTGGCAGTTGCCATCTCACAGCAATGTCCAAGAAGTCCAAATCCTGTAATATCTGTACATGCTGTAACCGGATAGTGCTCCACTACCTCTTTTGCTTTTTTATTTAGCGATGACATGACAGTAACCGCTTCTTTAATAGAAGCTTCCGATGCCATCTGTGCTTTGATTGCGGTATTCACCACACCGCTTCCAATCTGTTTTGTCAAAATCAAAACATCTCCCGGCTTACATCCATAATTTTTAAATACTTTATCCGGATGTACAAAACCGGATACGCAAAGTCCGTACTTCGGTTCGTCATCCTGTACGGAGTGGCCTCCCACCAACACAGCACCTGCTTCTTTTACTTTATCGGCACCGCCTGCAAGGATTTCCCCTAAAATTGCCGGGTCTAAACAATTTGGAAAACCTACTATGTTGAGTGCAACTTTCGGTTCCCCTCCCATGGCGTACACATCACTGAGCGAGTTTGCCGCCGCAATCTGTCCAAACATATATGGGTCGTCAACTATCGGAGTGAAGAAGTCAACAGTTTGAATCATTGCGATGTCGTCTGTCACTTTGTAAATGGCCGCATCATCTGATGTTTCAATTCCAACTATTAAATTGTCATCTTGAAATTTTGGCAGCTTACCCAAAACTTGGGCAAGGGTCTCCGGACCTATCTTAGCGGCTCAACCTGCAGTCTTCGACATCTGCGTCAGTTTTACATCTGTTTTCATCCTGTCTTTCCTCCTCCTTTTCCTGTTATTTCTTTGCTTTTCTACATATTATGGTTTGATAATCTTATCTGCACCAGCCATCTTTTCTACAATCGCGTACATATTGGTAACACTTCCCACCTGGAGTTTCTCTGATAATCCATAGTAGTTAAGGCATGTCCCACATGTTAAGATTTCCACACCTTGTTCTTCTAAGTGTTTTAAATCCTCTAAAGAATCAGAGCCTTCTGCTGTCAGCGTCGCTCCACCATTGTAGAATAACATTGTCTTTGGCAATGTATCCAATTGGGTGACTGCAAAAATAAATCCTTTGATTAACACCTTTCCCAATTCATCATTTCCATTTCCCATGCGGTCTGAAGAAATCACTACTACTAGATTTTCTTCCTCACAACACGTACAAGTAGCACTCTCTCCCGTCACTTCAATTGTAATCTTGTACTCTTTGTCCGCAATCTTTTCTGACGTTACATTGGCACCTACACCTTTTGCCATCTTAGTAACATTTGCAACTGCAATCTCATTGTCTACCAAGACCTCAATTGTGTCTGCTCCTTGCAACTCCTGCATTGCTTTCTTTGCTTTTACCACCGGGATTGGACATACATCCCCAATTGCGTTGACTTTTATCATATTTGCATCCTCTTTTCTTGATTTTGTGTCAACAACCCAAACCTCTTCACTTATAGAAATATTCTATCACTGTACTTATGGAAAGTAAACTCTTTTTGTCTCTTTTCTCTTGATGTTTTACTTAAAATACCGCATAATAGTTTTAGTATATTTTCATGAAGGGATAGTAAAGATATGTGGATTGCAGATGGTTGGAAAGATTACGAAGTAATCGACACTTCAAACGGTGAAAAACTAGAACGCTGGGGCGACTACCTCTTGGTACGTCCGGACCCGCAGGTTATTTGGAATACAAAAAAGAATCATAAAGGCTGGAAAAATATGAACGGCCACTACCACCGCAGCAAAAAAGGCGGTGGAGAATGGGAGTTCTTCGATTTGCCGGAACAATGGCAAATCAGCTATAAGAACCTCACTTTTAATTTGAAGCCTTTCAGTTTCAAACATACCGGACTTTTCCCGGAGCAGGCAACCAACTGGGATTGGTTCTCTGAGAAAATCAAAAAGGCCGGACGACCGATTAAAGTATTGAATCTATTCGCCTATACAGGTGGCGCCACACTTGCCGCTGCTGCAGCAGGAGCAAACGTAACCCACGTGGACGCATCCAAAGGTATGGTTGGCTGGGCAAAGGAAAATGCAGTTTCATCAGGGCTTCAGGATGCACCGATTCGTTGGCTGGTGGACGACTGTGTGAAATTTGTAGAACGTGAAATCCGCCGTGGAAATAAGTATGATGCGATTATCATGGACCCGCCTTCTTACGGTCGTGGACCCAAGGGTGAGATTTGGAAAATCGAGGATATGATACATCCGTTAATTCAACTGTGTACACAGATTTTATCGGACAAACCTCTATTCTTCTTAATCAACTCTTATACAACAGGTCTTGCACCGGCTGTTTTAACTTACATGCTTGCTACAGAGTTAAAAAAATTCGACGGCACCGTAGACTCACAAGAAATCGGACTTCCAGTGTCAAATAACGGATTAGTACTTCCGTGCGGGGCATCCGGAAGATGGGAAGCCAAATAAGGACATTTTAAAAGGACCTCTATGGGTCCTTTTTTCTTTGTTACTCTTTTAATACTTTATAAATAAATGAGATTGGTAATCCGACCACATTAAAATAGTCTCCCTCAATCTTTTCAATATGAATGGCAAAGCCACTCTGAATGCCATATGCCCCAGCTTTGTCCATCACGTTATCGGACTCAATATATTTCCAAATTTCCTCATCCGTCATGGGATTCACATACACATCTGTTTTTACTGCATGGTTTACAATCCTTTCTTTGCCATCCATATCGTAATCCAAGATTGCCACCCCTGTGTACACTTGATGCTTATCCCCCTGATATCCCTTTATCATCATGAATGCATCTTCTTTGGATTTTGGTTTACCAAGGATGGCACCCTTATGTGCCACAACGGTATCTGCTCCAATTACAATCAAAGACTTCGCTTGATTTTGCTCCGCAATATCCTTTGCCTTCAGAAGCGCAAGTTCCTTCACAATCTCATCTGGCTGTGTACTTGTATAATTTTCTTCTTTATGACTGACCTGTATTTCAAACTCGTAACCCGCCTGAGCCAGAATTTCTCTCCTTCTTGGAGAAGCTGAGGCCAAAATAATATTTTTTCTTTGCATATCGGTCCCCTTTTTATGTCAAATCTTTCTTTGTATATTGAATATAGGCTGCCACAATTCCCACTAGCGCATACACCATTCCAAGAGCAATGAGTTTTCCATCCAAGGTAACCTCTGTCACGATTTCCGTTCCGTTTGCATACTTAAATGGTGTAATATATTTAAGAAACTCGGCACTCTCTGTGATATTAGAAATCAGATTCAAAAAATACATTGTTACTGCAACGCCCAAACCAACTCCTACACTTCCTTGCCTCAAGAATGCAGATATTCCAAAACAGATGCCTGCCAACTCTATTTGCAATAACAGATACGCAACATGAAGCAAAAACATTTCCTTCCAAGGAATATTTTCTCCGATGGCTGCCATCCCTGCTACAACCACTGCAAATACAATCACATTTAATACTACAATCTGCAGCATCACGGAAATCAACTTTTGTGTGATGACTTTTCTTCTGCTGACAGGATGGGTCATTAAAAATTCCGCCGTGTGTTCCTTCTCTTCTTTTGCAAGAATACCGGCGCCGCAAATTGCTGCAAAAAATGCCCCGCCAAGGCCAAGTACATTTCCACATTCAATGGCATAATAACCAAGCAAGGTACCAAAATTAATCTGGTCCATGCCAAATGCTGCCGAGAAACTACCCATATCAGCAAAAACATCACTGATACTTTCCATTTCCCCCTTCATTTCCGGGTAAATAAACACACATACCCCGATCATAAAACTGATTACAACCGTCCAAATCCAAAACGAAGTACGATTCTGTCTTAATTCATGTCTAAGGATTGTCATTACGCCTCACCTCCGTCCGCATAGTAATGCATAAAGATTTCCTCCAAATCCGGTTCCGATATGGACAAATCTTGTACTTGTTGCTTTGCAAGCACCTGAAGCAATTGATTCATGTCGCCTCCATATAGGAAGGTTTTACCATTCTCTGTCTGGCGCAAATCTCGCACCTCTTTTAACTCTTCTATAGAAACATCGCCCTGCACATGGACACGCTTCGCATTGGTCTGAGAAAGGGCCTCCACACTATCACACGCAATTAGCTTTCCTTCACGGATAATGCCCGCTCGCGTACAGTTTCTCTGCACCTCTGCAAGAACATGAGATGATAAAAATATAGTTGTTCCTTTTTCATTTCTCTCCCGCAAAATGCTAAAGAATTCTCGTTGCATAAGCGGGTCCAATCCGCTGGTTGGTTCATCCAAAATAAGAAGCTCAGGTTCGTGTTGAAGCGCACATACTATGGCAAGTTTCTTCTTGTTTCCAAAAGACAATTCATCCACTTTTTTCGAGGTATCAAGCTGCAGCCTGTCACAGAGAACCTTCGCCTCTGTGCTACAATCCTTTCCTCGCAAATCCGCAGATAATTTCAGTACATCTTTCACGCGCATACCTGCATAAAATGTTGTCTCAGATGGCAAATACCCGATTCTTTCCAATATCTCTTCTTTATCTTTTATAATATCTAGTCCTAAAACGGTAGCACTACCCTCACTACAATTAATAAGTCCTAGTAACGTACGAATTGTGGTACTCTTTCCAGCCCCATTGGGTCCGATAAATCCGAAAAATTCTCCTTGAGCAACCGTTAGATTTAAGTCTACAATCCCACGAGATTTTCCATAATATTTTGTCAAATGCTTGGTCTCAATCGCTTTCATACTACTCACCACGCTTTTCTTTTTCTCTAAATAACAGATAGGAATACACCGTTGGAACCAATACTGTTACAACAAGTGCAGCCAAAACCACTACAACCATGAAGCTTGTTGGAAGAAGCATACTCAGTAGCAGAACGATTCCACTTGCTACCCAAAGTTTTCCAGCCATTCTATGGGTACGATTCCAGTTTTCTTCATCATCTAGAGTCCACGGAAGTTTGATTCCCACGGTATAACTTTGTTTACATTTCGGCAAATAGTTCCCAACGACGATAAACATAATTCCCACAAGCGCCAACATAATCTTATCCACCTTAAATTCCATCCCAAGTGCCGTTCCATAACCCAACATGCCTACAAGCAAAGAAACAATCGGACAGGTCCAAAAAACAATTTCAAAAACCTTTCCTTCAATATTCTGCTTCTTTGGATCTGCGCTAGTTCCTAAAACACAAGCCCAATGCAAGACAAATAAAATTGCTGGCAGTCCAAATACTGCAAATATTTTACTACTCCAACCATCCACCTCGCCTGCAGAATTCCAATGTGTCGGTATTTTATCCGGAAGTTTGTTCCATAATATTAAGCCAATGAATATCGGCACCAAAATCACAATAGATGTTATAATTAATTTCTTTCTGTTCTCCCTAATCATTTACTTTTTCCCCTTTCAAGTCTGTAATCCAAAGCATGATTTCCTCTAGTACAGAGGCATTCAGTTCATAGATAATAAATTTTCCATCCCTTTTATCCCGTATCAGGTCCGCATCTTTGAGCACAGACAGATGTCTAGAAATGGAAGCCCCAGTTACATCAAATTGTTCTGTAATCTCTCCTGCAGTCATCTTGCCACCCTTAAGCAGATTCAATATCTCGCGACGAATAGGGTCCGCAAGAGCCTTTAACGTATTGTGTAATCCCATCAAATCACCTCTTTTATTTAACATTTAACCTAATTGTTAAATGTATTATACAAAAATTCTTCGGCTATTGTCAACCATTTTTGCATATACTTTGTTGTATAAAACTCCGAAGGAGGATTTCGTATGAAAACACCTTTATATCGTTGGCAGTTTATAGGATTTCTTTTCACTGCAATTGCCGGAACTTTATTACATTTCCTTTTTGATTGGACCAATCAAAGCGCGCTTGTTGCTCCTTTTTCCGCAGTAAATGAATCCATCTGGGAACATATGAAACTACTGTTTTTTCCTATGTTCGCCTTTTCCATATTAGAATATCAGTTTTTAGGGGACACTTACGAGAACTTCTGGTATGTAAAGTTGATTGGCATCCTGCTGGGCGTCATCCTCATTCCTATGCTGTACTACACCTATACAGGTGCTTTTGGAATAAAAAAAGACTGGATTAACATCCTTATCTTCTACACGACCGCCGCCTTTGCGTACGCCCTAGAAACATGGCTCTTTATAAAAAAGGATAAACAGTCGCCGTCTGGATGGGGTCCGTTTATCCTTTTAAGTCTGATTGCTTTAGTTTTTATTATACTGACATATGCGCCTCCTGAGATACCACTATTTCAGGAGCCGGGTAAATAGAAAGTTGTTATTGCTTGTGTTTTAGTATTATAATACTCTCTCTGAAATCATTTTACATATTTCTGATACATTTGCCCTACTCACAAATTCAAATTTGACTTTTCCCAATCCAGAAAACCATATTTCCAACTCGCTATCCAAATCAAAAACACCTGCTGTTTCAACAGAAAAAGCTTGAATTTTGCTATATGGCAATGATGAAAAGTCTTTCTTTGTTCCTGTTAAACCTTGTACATTAACAGCGATGATTCTTTTATTGGTAAAAACAACTCCATCTCTTATGCCTTTAAAAGTAGCAATAATTTCTTCACCATTTACAAACATCGGTGCAAGCACACCTGAATATGTATTGGAATCTACAGGTTTTAACTTAAAAAAACTTCCATTCTTAAAATCAATCATCTTCATTCTCCTTTGTGTTTTTTATTTAATGGAATACTCTCACTATAGTTGGACTATACCATTATTATCTTAGAAATTCAATAAAATTCTCAAAGTTGACAACTCAGAGTATCGTTAAATCACGTTTACAAGTACCAAAAAAAGCCCATAAAATAAGGGCTTTTTTAATGCAGTATTATTCCCACTCATTTTTGAGTTTCTTCTTTTGCTTATTTATGCCGTAAATATTCTTCCAAACGGCAATTTTGGTCCCGTTTTTCTACCCATTATTTCATTTATCAAAATTTTTGTTGCAGAAAGTGTTGCAAAATCGCCTGCGGAATAGTATCAGGTGGTTGTGAGGCAACTGCTTGTTATAACAGGTGTGCGTTTATCTTCCGCTGATCTGACGGCGGCAATAGATACGGCTTCCGAGGAATGCCAGCAGCGATGCGACGACAATGTAGATCAAAGGAACGATTTGATACGAGGTAAAATGCGTTCCAAACAGAGAAATCAACCGAAGGTCAAAAGTGTTCCACATGGCCAGAAAACAGGTAGGCATATAATCCCATATCTGTCCCAAAATGCGATACTCTGCCGGTATTTGAACAAGCATTCCGGCAAGGATCATGCCTGTAGTAATGGATATTGCAGCAATACTGCTGTGAAACAGTTCGGACAGAAACATGACAAATATGCTAATCAGAAGCGACGTAACCAGCAGACAACCGTATGCAATCAGGCAGGCTTGTCCTATGGTGATATTGCCTGCGTAGTTGGTGTAAAAGATTTGTATCGATGTATCAAAACCCTCTGAACCGTAGATACACAGACACAGTCCCCAAGTCAGTGCTGTCATAAGCAGCGCACCAACAAATCCAACAGTAATTCCGGCGAACAGTTTGACCCAATAGAGCTGTCTTTTTCCGCTTGCAGTACACAGCACAAGCTGATCTGTTCGATGAGTGTACTCGTCAGGAAAACTGCTTGAAAGAACAATGGCCGCAAAGAGCAGTATCATGAAGCCTACGATGAGAAAATTCTCCAAGATAATTCGGTATGCTTCATGGAACTGATACACAATAGGGGTTGTAATGGTGTCGGCCCGTCCTTGCCAGTATGCAGCCTCCTCTTCAGTCAGATGGTTGTTAATGGCTACCTTTTCAAACTGCTCCATCATAGCAGCATATAAAGCAGCTTCATCGGGAGCCCACTGCTGGGCGATTCCTTTGTCCATACCGGTCCATGACCTGATCAAATTGAAGATATCGCTATACGGACGGGCATAGGTCTGGTATTCTTCCGTTAAAACATAATTCGTTTCTATCGGCAAATCCTTGTAGGCGGCAAGGGTCTCCTCCAGCAGGGATTGATCTATGGGCTTGCCGCTGAGTGCTTTGCGGTGGGCTTGATCGATCAGATGCTGCTCGTAATTTGTGCCAATATATACACTATTTACGAAATGGCCCCCCGTTAAAGGAAACAAGATCGAAAAGGCAATGGCTGCCATGCAGACAAGAAGAGAGACCCAAAGTAACTTCTTCTGCACCAGTTTTTTCAGCTCATAACCATACATGGTAAATAGATTATTCATGGCTACCCTCCTCAAATTGCGCAAGATAGAAGCTCTCTAAATC
>JAZRON010000070.1:0-3755 GCA_045648725.1 Faecalimonas sp. | reverse complement strand
CAAAAATGACAGATTCTGTTCCTTCAAAAAGTAACTATACCATTTCTCAAATTCTTCCAAGATACTGTTAAGTAATAATTTTCGATCTACCTTTTCTGCTTTTTCCATAAATAGAGAAATGGCCTTGTTTTTTAATTCATCGGGAAATTCTGCTGTATTTACATTAATCCCTACACCAACAACCACATCCTCAATCTGTCTTTCTGACAGATGCATCTCTGTTAAAATGCCACAGAGTTTCTTCCCCGAAAGCACCAAATCATTGGGCCACTTAATCTGAACCGGAAGTTTTTCTTTTTCCCAAATCACCTGTGCCACACTATATGCCATAACCAAAGTCAGCATAGGCGCATTCTCCGGCTCCACATTAGGCCTGAGCAAGATAGAAAAGTACAGGTTGGTTCCCTCCGGAGAATCCCAGTTCCTTCCACGTCTTCCTTTGCCCGCGGTTTGCTTTTCCGCCACTACAACAAGTCCTTGCTCCCCACCATTCTTAGAAAGCCTTCTGACCTCTTCGTTTGTAGAATCTATTACATCACAATAAACAATATTGTATTCCATTCTGATTATTCTCCAAGAGTAGCAACCATGACTGCCTTAATGGTATGAAGGCGGTTCTCTGCTTCATCGAATACCACATCCGCATATTTTTCAAATACATCCTCTGTTACTTCATTACCCTTGACTGCCGGCAGACAATGCATAAAGATAGTCTCTTCCTTCCCTGTCTTATCCATGAGTGCCTGATTAATCTGATATGGATGTAAAAGAGCAATACGTTCCACTGTCTTATCTTCTTCTCCCATGGAGCACCACACATCCGTGTATAATACATCGGCATCCTCCACTGCGTCCGTGGAATCTGTCACCAACACAAATGAACCTGCTTCTGATGCATAGTCTTCGCATAGCTCCACCAATTCCTCGCTAGGCCATAATTCTTTCGGAGCAATAATTGTAACGTTGACACCCACTTTTGCGCATCCAATCATAAGGCTATTGGCCATATTATTTCTTCCATCCCCTAGATACACAAAATTCAATCCTCTAAGATGTCCAAAACGTTCTTTCATCGTCAAGAAATCTGCAAGAATTTGTGTTGGGTGATACTCATCTGTCAAACCATTCCATACCGGAACTCCACTGTATTCTGCCAACTGTTCTACATGCTCATGCTTAAAACCACGAAATTCAATTCCATCAAACATACGTCCAAGTACACGCGCCGTATCCTTTACACTTTCCTTGTATCCCAACTGAATGTCATGTTGGGAAAGATAAGTTGGAATTCCGCCTTCGTCCTGGGCTCCAACCGTAAATGCACAGCGGGTTCTTGTAGAAGGCTTTTCAAAAATAAGTGCAATATTCTTTCCTTTCAAAGAATTACCGGTAATACCCTGTTTCTTTTTTGCTTTCAATTCTGCCGCTAAATCAACCAAATATAAAATCTCATCCGGTGTAAAATCTTTCAATGTCAAAAAACTGCGTCCCTTTAAATTCATCTCGTTGTCCTTTCTGATATTCATTAGGATATGGGTAAATCTTGGAAGATGAAGTTTATCTTCCAAATCTTTATATCTGCTTGCTACTGCTTCTTCTAATTCCTGCACCTTATAAATCCTATACTTCGGCACATGGAGAAGCTTCGCACTGGCCTCTAACATGGCTAGATACAATTCCATATCCGTATATCCAAGTGGTAATTTTAGAATAAATGCAATCTCTGCCTTTTCTATCTCACTCAATTCTTCTAGTATCTTTTCATAATACCACTCTTCCCGTGTTTGTTCAATATAATAAATTCGACCAATCAGTCCATAGAGCATCCGTTTTGCGTCATAATAACCTATCTTCATGTTTTGTCTGCTGCGTCTGCTATCAAACTCAATAATACTTCCAAGTTTTACACTTGGGGCAATTTCGTAAATCACCGTATCTTCTGTCGGCTTCACTCTCGGTTTTCTTCCCGGCCCATAGATACGAATCTGTATCAAATCATCATAACCTCGTTTAATCAAGGAATTGGTGGGAACATTGTTGATAATGCCTCCATCCACATAAGTCTGACCATGCAACTTTTCATTCTTAAATCCAAACAAATATGCACTGGCCAACAAAAAGTCTTCCAACATTCCCTCGGGAATATCGTGAATACTGATGTCAATTTCTTTCATCTGTGAGACAGAAAACGTCAACAAACAAAAATCAATTCCCGACTCTCTGATTTGCTTTTCATCTATATTTTCATGTATGAGCTCCCGAAGTGGGGTAATATCTACACCGCCATCGGAAATGCGTCGTACAATTTCCGGAATGATTTCGCGAAAAGAGATTTCTTTTCCGAAAAAGCACTCCATCCAATTATCATCCACGTCCATCACATGGGAATAACGGATCTCATTCCAGATTCTTTCCGCTTTTTCCATATTACCCATAGAAATCAAGGCCCCATTTAACGCCCCCACGGATGTACCTGCAATGGCATTAATTTTCACTCCGGCTTCCCTAAGAGCCTTCCATGCACCTATCTGATATGCACCTCTGGCACCACCGCCTTCCAACACAAGACCATACTCTTTTGTCAAATCCAAGATTGGTTCCACCCTATCACCTCACAACCCATGATATGTATAAAACTTATAAAGGGTATGCAGTCGCATACCCTAATAATGTCTATTTACTTTTCTTTTCCAACCTCTACAATAGATTTTGCAAGGCCTGCAATTCCCTGAATCTCTGATGGAATAATAATTTTCGTTGCATTTCCGTCTGCTGCCTTTTCGAAGGCCTCCAAACTCTTCATGGTAAGAACGGCTTCATCCGCTCCCGCTTCCTTGAGGAAACGAATACCATCTGCATTAGCCTTCTGTACTTTCAAAATCGCTTCTGCTTCACCTTCTGCTTCACGGATACGTCTTTCCTTCTCTGCTTCCGCACGAAGAATTGCAGATTGTTTTTCTGCCTCTGCTTCCAAAATCACCGACTCTTTGTTCCCTTCTGCCACAAGAATGGTTGACTTCTTCTCACCTTCTGCACGAAGAATAGCTTCACGACGTTCACGCTCTGCCTTCATCTGTTTCTCCATAGCATCCTGAATTGCAGCCGGAGGAATAATGTTCTTTAATTCTACACGATTCACCTTGATTCCCCATGGGTCCGTAGCAACATCAAGAGATGCTCTCATCTTTGTATTAATCGTTTCTCTGGAAGTTAATGTCTGGTCTAATTCCAAATCTCCGATGATGTTACGAAGTGTTGTTGCCGTCAGGTTCTCAATGGCCATAATCGGATTTGCTACACCATAACAGAACAATTTCGGGTCTGTAATTTGATAAAATACTACTGTATCAATACGCATTGTAACGTTATCTTTTGTGATTACCGGCTGTGGAGCAAAGTCAACAACCTGTTCTTTTAAGTCTACTCTTCTTGCCACTCTCTCGATGACCGGAATCTTGAAATGAAGCCCAACACCCCAGGTCGCCTGATAAGCACCAAGTCGCTCAACAACAAGAGCCTGTGCCTGTTGCACAATCTTTACACAAGAAAGTAACAAGCCAACAATAATAATAACAATTAAAATTCCAATTACTGTTCCAATAGTTCTCATACACTACACCTCCGCTTTTTCTACAATTAATTTTACGCCTTGTATTCCTTTGATTAAAACAACTGTATTTACTTCAATAATTTCCGTATGTTCTGTCTTTGCCGACCATTCCATACCATTTACTTCAACTCTTCCGGTTGACTTT
>JAZRON010000069.1:0-5052 GCA_045648725.1 Faecalimonas sp. | reverse complement strand
GAAGTCTTTGTTCTTTAAGAGATATTCTCTTCTTTCGCATCCACAGTCACAAGCTTCTAATGCTGCAACTAAATTGTCTGTTGCTGTACCATTTGTAGCACCACAGTTAAATGTATCTAACCATTCATTGCAAGCCGCTTTAGCTTCTTCTGAACATTCTTCAGATGCTGCAACCGCTTCTACTTTTGATCTCAATCCTGCACGAAGTGCTTTTTGAGCTAATAACATACCGTAACCAAATTCAGCATTATCTTCGAACAATGAGTTAGCCCATGCAGGACCTTGTCCTTTTTCGTTTACTGTATATGGTGTAGATGGTGATGAGTTACCCCAGATTGAAGAACAACCTGTTGCGTTTGCAATGTACATTCTGTCACCAAATAATTGTGTTACTAATTTTGCGTAAGGTGTTTCACCACAACCTGCACAAGCTCCTGAGAATTCAAGTAATGGTTGTTTGAATTGGCTTCCCTTCACAGTTGTTTCTTTGAATTTTGCAACCACTTCCGGTTTTACAGGGATTGCACGACCATAGTCGAAGTAATCTTGTGAACCAGCATTTGCTTCCATATTTTCCATAACAAGAGCTTTTTCACCCTTCTTACCTGGACATACGTTAGCACATGAGCCACATCCTGTACAATCGTAAGCAGAAACTGTGATAGCAAACTTCACACCTGGCATACCAATCATGTCGATTGTTTCAAGTCCTTCCGGAGCTTTTGCCATTTCTTCTTCTGTCAAAGCAATTGGACGAATAACTGCGTGTGGACATACGTATGCACAGCGGTTACATTGGATACAGTTTTCTGGTTTCCATACTGGGATATCTACAGCAATACCACGTTTTTCGTATGCTGCTGTACCAGATGGTGTTGTACCATCTACATATTCTGTAAATGCAGATACTGGGAGGTTATTTCCTTCTTGTGCATTTACTTTTGCCTGAATATTCTTAACGAAGTCTACAACTTCTTTTCTTCCGCCTTTTACTTCCGGTGCAAATAATCCTTCATCAGCACAGTCTTTCCAGCTTTCCGGTACGTTGATTTCAACGATCTGCTGTGCACCTGCATCAATTGCATCATAGTTCATCTGAACGATTGCATCACCTTTCTTACCATAAGTAGCTTTTGCTGCTGCTTTCATAAGTTGGGTAGCTTGTTCTTCCGGAATGATGTTTGCAAGTTTGAAGAATGCAGATTGAAGAACAGTATTAATACGTCCGCCAAGTCCGATTTCTTTACCTATCTTGATACCATCAATTGTATAGAATTTGATGTTGTGGTTTGCAATAAATGCTTTTACTTGTCCCGGTAAGTGTTTTTCAAGACCTTCCATATCCCACGAGCAGTTAAGTAAGAATGTACCGCCATCTACTAATTCCTGAACCATATTATATTTGTTCACGTATGATGGGTTGTGACAAGCAACAAAGTTAGCTTGTTTAATTAAGTATGTTGACTTAATTGGTTTCTTACCAAAACGAAGGTGTGACATGGTAACTCCGCCTGACTTCTTAGAGTCATAGTCAAAATATGCTTGTGCATACATGTCTGTATTGTCACCGATAATCTTGATAGAGTTCTTGTTTGCACCTACAGTACCGTCTGCACCAAGTCCCCAGAATTTACAGTTGATTGTTCCTTCTGGTGTTGTAACTAACGGAGCACCTACTTCTAACGAAAGGTTTGTCACATCATCAACGATACCAATTGTGAATTTTTGTTTTGCACTATTTTCATATACTGCTACGATTTGAGCCGGTGTCGTATCTTTTGAACCTAATCCGTAACGTCCTGTAAAAATAGGTACTGCGTCAAATTTTGAACCTTTTAATGCTGCAACAACGTCTAAGTATAATGGTTCACCAAGAGCACCCGGTTCTTTTGTTCTGTCTAATACGGAAATCTGTTTTACTGTTTCAGGAATCGCTGCAATTAAAGCCTCTGCTGAGAATGGTCTGTAAAGACGTACCTTTACAACACCCACTTTCTTGCCCTGTGCTACCAAGTAATCTACTGTTTCATCAATGGTATCACAAACAGAACCCATTGCCACAATCACGTGCTCAGCATCTTCTGCACCATGATAGTTGAACAATTTATAATTTGTTCCGATCTTCGCATTTACTTTGTCCATGTAATCCTGTACGATTGCAGGCATTGCATCGTAGTATGTGTTACATGCTTCTCTTGCTTGGAAGAAAATGTCAGGATTCTGAGCAGAACCTCTCTGACATGGGTGATTTGGATTAAGTGCATTCATTCTAAATTCATGAATTGCATCCATATCTGCCATATCTTTTAAATCTTCGTAATCCCATGTTTCAATCTTTTGAATTTCATGAGATGTTCTAAATCCATCAAAGAAGTTGATAAATGGAATCTTTCCTTTGATTGCTGATAAATGTGCAACCGGTGTTAAGTCCATAACTTCCTGTACGCTTGATTCACAAAGCATCGCACAACCTGTCTGACGACATGCATATACGTCTGAGTGATCACCGAAAATAGATAATGCATGGCTTGCAATTGCACGAGCGGATACATTAATAACACCCGGAAGTTGTTCTCCTGCCATTTTATATAAGTTAGGAATCATAAGAAGCAACCCTTGAGATGCTGTATAAGTTGTTGTCAAAGCACCTGCTGCCAATGAGCCGTGCACTGTACCTGCTGCACCTGCTTCTGATTGCATTTCAGTCACTTGAACAGTTTGTCCAAAAATATTTTTTCTACCTTGTGTAGACCATTCATCTGTTGCCTCTGCCATAACGGATGAAGGTGTAATAGGGTAAATCGCTGCAACATCTGTGTATGCATAAGAAGCATGAGCTGCTGCGTGATTACCATCCATGGTCTTCATTTTTCTTGCCACTTTATTTGTCCTCCTTTAATACTTCTCGCACATCCCCGATATGTGCTTCTCGTATTTACCATTATACACAAGTTCATCTACAAAATCTAGAGTATATTCTTTCTATTATTGTATATTTCTAAGAACATTCTGTTAATTTTACATATTTTTCAATTTTTCAGACAATTGTGGTTTTTTTAACAAAAAAAGAAACTGTCTAAACAGACAATTTCTCTTTTTTGCGTCTCAATATAATAATAGTGATTGTAGAAACAAATACCAAAACCGATGCCAACACCTGAGACACCGGAAGTTCCATTCCCGGTATTAAAAGCTGATCCGTACGAAGTCCTTCAATCCAAAATCTTCCCACGCCATAACCGAATAAATACAACAAGAAAATCTCACCTTGGAACTTCTTGTGCCTTCTCCATAGGAGCAATCCTGTCAGCACTGCCAAGTTCCATAGGGATTCATATAAAAATGTGGGATGTACCTGAATATAAGAAATCCCATCTAACACTTCTATGTGTTCTCTCATAAGTTCCGTCACATCACTACTTCTTACCGCATCCAAAGGCAAACGCATGGCCAACAGATTATCTGTATAGTCTCCAAAGGCCTCTCGGTTAAAGAAATTCCCCCAGCGTCCGATAATCTGGCCCAATATCAATCCCAACACTGCCGTATCTGTCATCTGCCAGAATGAGAGTTTCTTTATTCGACTAAATACATACACTACAAGGACTGCTGTAATTACTCCACCATAAATAGCAAGTCCTCCTTCACGAATATTAAATATACTCAGCAAATCATCTTTGTAATTGTCCCAGGAAAATATAACATAATAAATTCTGGCACCAATCACCGAAAGTATCACCGCATACATTGCCAAATCGTAATATGTCTCCGGATCTTGTTTGGTGCGCTTCGCCTCATGAACTGCTATTAAAATTCCGGCAATGACTCCCAGTCCTATAATCATACCGTAATATGCTATCTCAAACCCAAAAACAGAGATGCTCTGCCCTACATTTTCCAAATAAATGCCCAGATTTGGAAAACTAATACTTCTCGTCATAAACTACCTTCTTTCTTGATTTTACACGTTAAATCTGAACAAGATAATATCTCCGTCTTGTACTACATATTCTTTTCCTTCTAATCTTACAAGGCCCTTTTCCTTGGCTGCTGTATATGTGCCGCAAGCCATCAAATCGTCATAACTTACGATTTCAGCACGGATAAATCCTCGCTCAAAATCGGAGTGAATCTTACCAGCCGCCTGTGGTGCCTTTGTTCCCTTCTTAATTGTCCAAGCGCGAACCTCCGGCTCACCTGCTGTCAGATAGCTAATTAATCCTAATAAACTATAACTTGCTTTTATAAGTTTTTCCAGACCGGATTCAGAAAGTCCCAAGTCCTCTAAAAACATTTTCTTTTCATCATCATCCAGTTCTGCTATTTCCTGTTCAATCTGTGCACATACTACAAATACTTCACAGCCTTCTTTTTCCGCAAATTCTCTGACAGCCTGTACACCTTCATTGTCTGCTCCGTCATTTTCCAAATCATCTTCAGCCACATTTGCCGCAAAGATAACCGGTTTGTATGTTAAAAGATTATAACTTTCAAGCCATGCCAATTCATCTTCATCATTAGCTTCAAAGCTTCTTGCTAAATTATCATTTTCCAAATGGGCTTTGATACGTTCCAATAGTTCCAATTCTTTTGCAACTGTTTTATCATTGCGGGCCACTTTGACTGCTTTCGCAATACGTCTCTCTAAGATTTCGATATCTGAGAAAATCAATTCCAAGTTAATGGTTTCAATGTCACGAAGAGGCGCAATGCTTCCATCCACATGTACAATGTTGCTATCCTCGAAACATCTCACCACATGTACAATTGCATCCACTTCACGAATGTTGGCAAGAAACTGGTTTCCAAGTCCTTCTCCCTTAGAAGCACCTTTTACAAGTCCTGCAATGTCTACAAACTCAATAGCAGCCGGAACTATTTTCTTTGTGTGATACATTTCTCCCAGCACGTCTAATCTCTCATCCGGTACAGTAACCACTCCTACATTCGGGTCGATGGTACAGAATGGATAGTTTGCAGATTCTGCTCCTGCCTTTGTTAATGAATTAAATAATGTACTTTTCCCTACATTTGGTAACCCAACAATTCCTA
>JAZRON010000068.1:0-3517 GCA_045648725.1 Faecalimonas sp. | reverse complement strand
CTGCTATTCCATTTGTTACATATTTTCCTGTTACAGTGTCGCAATTATCTATTACTCCTGGTCCCTTATGCGTAGCATACTGTGTCTTTAGACTCAACACTTCTTCTTTCACAAACTTTGCATACGCTGTTCCTGTTGTTTTAGCTGACAACACAGATGTACACTCTCTATTTTTATACCAACCTGCAAAGACAAAACCTTCTGGTATATTGTTTGGTGCTACTTTTGCTTCTGCACCTGTATACTCTTGTACAACCGGAGTAACATCAATAATCTTAACTTCATCCAAGATTACTCCAGTACAGTCTGTTACACCTTGGCTATAAATACGAAAATATTGAATAGTTTTTGTAATATCCAATGCACTTTTTCCGTCTCCATTTACGTATTCACCTGTGAATTTATTTAATGGTAAATACAACTCATTCTCACCTGTTTTTAGTTCTATACCATTAGCTGTCCAGTAATTTGCCAGCCAGCATATTTCACCGTCAGCATCTCCAGTATTTGCAAGCTCTATAAATGTCTTTTTCATACCTTCTACTGCATCGTCACCTTGCAGATACATCTTCATATACAACATATAATCGTCTTTCGTCTTATCTGCGTTGAGTTGAATATTTAAATTACTCATTCTACGATAAATCTCTCCAACATGATCTGTTGTAGAAGTAATATCTCCTACTTGACTTGCGATAGTCCATTCTTTCTGTTCCGTCGCACTACTTGCTTTGGTAGTATTGCCTCCAGTTACGAAGCAACCTCCAATAATCATAGCAACCGCACATAGCATTGCCACAATTCTTTTAAAACCTTTTTTCATGTTTCTCACCCTTTCACTTTCTTTTCAAAACACTATTTGTTTCTGATTCGTAATTCTGCCTGTACATATGGTGCTAATTTAAAACATACTTTTTGTTTCTCTACCGTTACCGGCACATCCAATTTGTTTCCAAACAAGTCTGTAAGCTCTGCGTCGGAAACGAGACCTCGTACCGTAACAGTAACCGGAGACTCCTTGCCTGCTGCTTCATACATACGTACTGCAAGGCAGCCATCTCTCTGTGCCACGCCGGTAAACACTACGGAATCGCCTTCCGTCTGGAGCAAACTTGCTGTCAGCGGCAGCGTACCTGCATGGGAAGTATTCGTTACATATTGCAAAGGATTCATACAGATGTCTGTTTCTTTTGCCAGAATTGCCGCATCGGCTACTGCAGGCATAATAAACAGATCAATTTCTTGAATACCACGCTCCGGATATGGATCCGGATTATCTGCTGTATTAATCAATGTTACCATCAAATCGCCACGCGAAAGTCGAAATCCATATTTGCAATCGGATGCCAATGCTAAGACCCGTCCGTCAGACATTTCTGCCGCTGCATAACGCTGACAAGGGGTGTCTTGTTCTTTCCCTTGACGCCACAATGCACCACCCGGCACATCACAGAACATACGTCCTGTTGTTTCTGATATCGGTAAGCAATAAGAAAGCACCGGTTGTTCTTCCTTGCTCTTTGACTCTTCTTTCCAATCTACAAGGAGCTCAACTTTCAGGAACTTATCTTCACTTCCCAGTGATACTGTTGTAGTTACACGGGAATTTTCAACCTTATGTTCTGTTACGATTCCAGAATACAGTGGTCCTTTTGTAGTATCAAATTTCATAAGTTCCGTTACTTTCTTCACTTCCAAATAGCGGTCAATTACCCATGAACTCATACTATGCTTCTGTGCTCTTATGTAACGTAATCCTCCAGTTTCGCCTTTTCTTAAACATTCTTTCCCTGTTTCCTTATCAATCAAGGAATATAATTCTCCACTGCGACAGTCGAAACTTGCACGAATATATTTATTCTCTAACACAGTATCTTCAAAGGCCGAATGGAACAAATCTTTCATAATGTTTCCCATCCAACTATCCGTTACTTCAATCGGTTCTTTTTCACTAAGCACAACCGTCGTGTATCCATAAGCCGGAACAGTAACTGTTACCATCACATTGAAATAATGATGTTTCCAATAATGCGTCCATCCTGAAGTCTGTTGGATTGGTAATGGATTGCCATCCACATCTGTAACCTGCAACAAGTTCACATTTCCAGGCCAATCCCAAACAGTTAGTGTGGCATTTTCATGACGCGTAATACCTGTTGTATTTACGATGTGGAAAATTCTCGTCATACCCACAGCGTTTTCCTGTGTCGGAATATTGCCACTCGTCACACCAAAGCCAACACCTGCACCTTCCGCGAAGGAACGCGTAATATCTTCTTCCTTACCAAGTGTTGAAGTGTCAATTTCTGCCGTCAGTTTTTCCAATGCATTCACGGAACGACAGTTTGCAATTGATATGGCCTCTTGATAAAGCCCCATTGCATGTTCCCTACTGTCCTGTACACAGGAGCCTGTGAGGATATCATGGAAATGGGTAAATAATGTATTCTGCCACCCTTTCTTAAACGCGCGCTCATCATAGGTTCCACCTAGTTCACGAACCGTCAATGCTGACAATTGTTCTGCGTTAAGAAGTGCTTTCTCTGCACGATGATTTCCTTTCTTTACACGACTCTGTGTTGTATAACATCCGGTAAAGATTGCATTGTGTTCCCCTTCTAATACTGGAAGTTTTTCGCGCACAGTCTCTGCCGCTTTAAAGTAATCTCTCATGCGTCCAAACTGAATCCTTGGGAACACCGGCCACTTCTGCATTTCAAGAGCATTGTTAATGTCTCGACGTGTTGGTCCACCACCATGGTCTCCCACTCCATAAACCTGCATAGCAGTACGAAGTCCACCACACAGTGATGCAACACGTGGGATACCGATAGCACATATTGGACGAATGGAGCTATTATACCAATAAGGCTCGCGATACATTAAAAGTTCTTTCCCCGAAGGAGCCTTCCAGCGATATAACACCTTGCTAGTATCCGCCACTCCACGACAATGATAATAGTATTTGATACCACCTAATGTATCTAACTCTGGCAAAAATGCACTATGTCCGAAAGTATCCGGTACAAAATCCAGATCCAAAGACTCTGGGTCAATTCCCCAGTGCTCTTTCAAATATTTTTTCGTATATACAATGTGATTCATGAGCGATTCATTGCAAGGCATGTTCTTGTCTGGTTCTACCCATGCAGAAGCAGTTACTTCCCATCTGCCTTCTTGGATTCGCTTTTGAATCTCCGGCATCATTTCCGGCGCATAATCCTCGATGATTTTATATGTAGATGCCTGCGACTGTGAAAAATGAAATTCCGGATACCCATCCATTAGCCTTAGCATAGTACGGAAAGTAGCTACTACCGTAGCAACCGTTTCATCCCAGCCCCACATCCAGTTCATATCCAAATGTGCATGTCCAACTAACAACAAAGTATATGTATGCGCTTCTTTTGCAAGTGGCAGTAAACACTCTTCTGCCTGTGCACAGACAGAATCCGGCCATGCGCCTTCAACTTCCTGCGCCTTTTCTAATATAGCAAGTGCAGCATCGACTTCTTTT
>JAZRON010000067.1:0-12181 GCA_045648725.1 Faecalimonas sp. | reverse complement strand
GAAACTACTTCTGTACCATATGTCCAAAAGCACATTGGCTGCACTTAAATCCTCCTGATGAATACTGCCCTTTATGGCTGCTCAAACACGAAGGACATACTCTAAAGCCACATTTATCACATATAAACCACGACCAATTATTTGGCAATTCTTTACCACAATGCTGACAGGGAATCAAATAACTCATAATTCTTTTTGTTTTAGTTAATATTTATTCTTTATTGACTTGTTTACTTATAATTTCAAAGAGCGGTTAGTTCTCTTTAACGGGAGAGTCATGTTTCTGAATTGCAAAATGCTGATGCTTAACGTTCACCTCCACCCAAAAATCATTCATGCGCAGAATATCTGGAATAGAGTATGGCTTACCCATGCTCAAATCATATATGGCATGACAAATACAGAGATGCTTCAGCTTTTCTGCTGCCGGTTGGTAAGGTCTATACCATGTGCTACCATCGTTCAGGTTATCTGCAGCTCGTAATTCTTCTCGACTCATATCTGGCCGATACTTACTGGGAGGACATAAACAATAACTGTATTCAATTTCCTGACCATGCAGGAGTCCTTTAGAATAAAGAGAATCAATTATGTCTAATATGGATATGAAATCTGAACCGTAATAATCCTCATTATTCATTGGTAAAATAGACTCTGAACCATCCATAACAAACTTTATTGTACCTTTGACATCAATATCATTGTCAAACTCGGGGTCATAAGCAGTAGCCATCGTTTTACGATAAAGTTCTTCAGTGCGAGCATGAAGTTTATCCGTAAGTTCCAACAATAGAGTATTTACTTGTTCCATTCGTGTTACCTCGTCAGGAGTGCCAGTAAACATTTTATCAAGCAATTCTTTACGTTTCCACACGAGTTTCTCTATTTGCAAGCACTTGCGTTCAGAACGATACCATAATGAATGACCGTCTGGTTTTTCATTAATTATGGATTTCAACCTTTCCTCAATGTTTTGCACGCGTTTACGCATTTGTTCATATTTCTTTGATGTTGGCCGCTGTGTCATAAGTAATGTTATTTAGATTCTAAAAGGACTTTCAACTCTTTATTGGATCACCTGCAGAGCCATGTGGATTAGCCTAAAATTTCACATTCTGGATTAAAAACCAGACACCATTTGCAAAGACACCTATTTTCTTACAAGTTGGAATCTTAATGCATCGACTTTGGCTCGATAATCTTTCTAAGCTACAGCCATTTCAACCTCTCTTTTTATTGTTCTGGAACTACTCTGATTTTACTGCAAGAATTCTTGCCTTCCTGAATCAATTGTATCTGGATGGGGATACGTTCCTGAAGTTCTTCCACATGGGAAATAATACCCACATGACGGCCAGCCTTAGTATGCAGAGAACGTAACGTATTGACTGCATTCTGAAGTGGTTCGCCACTTAATGTGCCAAAACCTTCATCTATAAACAGGATATCAGCGGAAAGTGTCTGACCTATATCACTCAAAGCCAATGCCAATGATAACGAAACGAGAAAGCTCTCCCCTCCAGAAATCGTACTGGCAGCTCGTGACACAAAACCTTGGTATGCATCTTCTATCATAATGACAAAAGTCCCTGGCGTCACCCTCAATGCATAACGGTCTGTCAGTGTCTTCATGTAACTGTTTGCAGAATGGACCAAACTGGTCAAAACATAGCTTTGGGCAATTTTTCGGAATTTATGTCCATTTGCGTCACCGATAAGTTGGTTCATCCGTGACCACTTCTCATAATCCACTTTTTTCTTTTCTGCCTCTTCAATCAGAGCGCCACGTTCGGCTTTACTCTCCTTATCAGCCTTGAGCTCTTGATTGATACGAACTTTCTTTCCCAAGATCTCCTCTAAAAGATTGCCTTGTTCTTCAATACGGACTAGTAAGTTTTCAAATGTATCTTCATCAGACATCTCCGGTTTGTTTTGCTGATGGCAAAGGTGCTGCTGGGTGGCTTTATCATGCAAGGTTTTCTTGGCGACCACCGCGTCATTTCCTGCCTTGAGCAAAGCTTGCATTTGCGTTATATCATTATTGGTATATCCATTTAGCGCAGACAATCTATCCTTGTCTATATTCTCGTTCTCCAACAAGAAGGAATTAAGCAGACCCTTGTTCTTCGCATAAGTTTCTTCTGCCATTTTCAACTGACTGATGGCAGTTGACACAGAAGCATTGATTTCATTGGCTTTTTCAAACAAGTTCTTCACTTCCTTTTCTGCTTCTGGCTGAATTTCCGCCCATACCGGAATGGTTTGAAGTATATTTCTTACCACACTTGCAATGTTTGCAATGTTTGCCTTGATGGATTCATATTGGGTCAAAAATTGTTGCCGTTTGCTGACATATTTACCATACGATTCTGCGGCATTCTGTAATGAAACAGAGAAGTCCTCTGGTTTTTCTATCCAATCAATCTTCCAATCGCCCGCCTCCAGCAATTCACTTGCTTGTTCTTGCGCCAATATGATTTCCTCCTTTTTTGCCTGAGCAAGAGTCTCAGATGTAACTATCCGTCCATTACAATCATTTATCTTCTTTTCTTCCTCGGCCACTTTTGTATTCAATTTCTCCAGTTCTTTTCGCTTCTCGTAAAGTGCCTCACGAATTTTCTTGTTTTCTTTTTCTTTTGCCTCGCCATCGCCAATTCTGACTTCAAGTTCTCTTTTCGACGTTTCCGTCTTTTCCTGCAGTTCATGAAGCTGCAACAAGGTAGAATCGCCCAAGGACTCGATTCCACAAGCCTCACATGCACATACGGCATCCTTTTCCGCATTTGCTATGGACTTGTCCTTTTCAAACGCCACCTTATCCCTCTCGTAAGATTTTGATTCTGTCTTTATTTCCGCATTGAGTTTAACATATTTATCTTTCAAACCGTCATACTCCTTTTGGGCTTTTTCAAACGCATCCTTCAAATCTGAAACAAGCGCATACAATTCCCCTTCATGGGGCATTTCTTTATCAATTCGTTGACGACATACCGGACAGGTGTCACCCACATGAAGTTTCTGACGTAGCGTAGAAGCAAACTTGTTAACCGTATCGCTTTGCTTGTCAAAAGCCTCTTTCCTAATTTTCAGTTCCAATTCCGCATCATGAACACGCAGTTCCATTGAAGCAGCCTCTTCCTTCTTTTTTTCAAGTTCTGCACTACGTTGGGTAAGGTTTAAACCAATGCCGTCCATGCGGGCCTTCTCCTTGGCAAGTGTGGCAATTCGGTCCTTTGCTATTTCTACTTTTGCCAGCAAATTAATGAGTTTCTGGTGCTGTTCGCGCAATTCTGGCAATCTGAGACTGGCAACAGTCTCCTCCAATTTCTTATACTCTGCCTCTTGTTGTTCAAGAAGAACTTTTGCTTTATTTGCTTCACTTTTTGCCCTTTCGAAGTCTGGAATTAACTTTTCGGATAAAGTTTTCTTCTCCTTTTCTATACTTTTTTCACATTTCGCTATAGCCCCACGCCCATCTATTACTACCCGAAGAAGCCCCAGTATCTTTTGTGAATTTTCATATGCTGGTACCCTTACTTTTTCAAATTCAAGATAACTTTCTATTGCCTTTAACTCCTCCTCTATCCCATTCTTTTTCAGTTCTTCACACCTCTCTCCGTTCAACACTTCCACATATCGTTCCTTCAGCTCTTCAAGCAGCTTTGATTGCTGTGCTGTTATTTCCGAACTCCTGATTATTTCCGTCAGCCAGCCTCTTGCATCAATCGTTTCATTCCAATCTCTTACAAGAGCATCTTGCTGCTTGAACTCTTCTTTCTCTATTGTGTCCACAGCCCTCTCCAATGCAATTTTAGCATCAGATACCGCCTTGTTAAATTCATTATCCGCCTTAATCCATTCCAACTTTGCGGTTTCTTTTTCCTTTAATGAATTTAAGTGTTTGGTTTCCGTTTCAAGGACATTCAACGCCTCTTGTCTTTCGGCTATCTCGGATTCGGCAAGCACTCTAATGCCCTCAGCCCTTTGCTGAGCTTGCTCCCAATCCTGCTTCTTTTGGCTGGTTACCTCAAATATTTTAGCGCCAATCCTTGAATAAATGTCCACTCCAGTTATCTTCTCTAAGATTTCCGCCTTTTCATCATCCTTGCTGTTCAGGAAACGGGTAAACTCACCCTGGGCCAACATTGTAGTACGACAAAACTGGCTGAAGTCCAGCCCCACCGCCATTTTAATTTCTGCCTCAATCTCCACTTTTTTGACAAGGGTGTAATCTGCATCAATGTTCCTCAGATGCCATTCTTTGTCTTGCAGTTTTCCAGTCACCTTTTTCCGGGCGCGGGCAACCGACCAAGTCGCCTCATAATGTACACCATTATTTCCGACAAAGGTCAACATGGCAAATGCCTCTCCGGTATTTCTTCTCATCAATTGCCGTGGATCATTTATCTTGACATCACGACCCGCGTCATTTGTCTCACCCTGCATTTTGGTATTGTCCAGACGTGGTGTGTCTGCATAAAGTGCCAGACAAATAGCGTCAAGAATGGTTGATTTTCCAGCACCGGTCTTGCCCGTTATCAAAAAGACCTCACTATTGGATAATGGCTGTGCTTCAAAATCAATGACTGCATCTTCAATGGATGCTATGTTGTGTATGGTCAGTTTTTGAAATTTCATAATTGGATCCTTTTAATCATCATGTGAATCTGCATTTAACATCTGGATGGTTTGCGTAAAGATTTCATCCATTTCCTCATTGAACGTAACCCCAATATCTTCGGCATAACGCTTTACTATCTCTATTGGTTTTTCCGCCTGAAACTCCTGGACGGTTAATGTCTTTGAGGCTATTGGCGAAACCGTCTTACGTTTTGCGTTTATATAACAGAACCGGCATTGTTTGTTCTCTGTCAAGACTTCAGCCTCCATGTTGGCCTCAACCGGTAAGAAATCATCGATTTCCACATTCAGACGGATATAAGCCGGTTTGTCGTCCGAGAATTGTCTCAGCAGTTCCTTCGCATCCTCCCACTTTGCCATACCATCGCTAGGCAAGGTCTCCAACGGGTGTGGGTTCTCTATTTCTTTCTTCACCACCTTTGGTTTGTCTCCATGTCCCCCAATTTCCACAATACTTACCGAATGCGGATAATTCTCGTCAAAACTGACAGGTATGGGCGAACCGCTATACCTCACATTATGTTTTCCCGTATGAACAAATTGTTCATGATGGATGTGCCCTAAAGCCAGATAGTCATAACCCTCACCCAAACTTTCCACATCAAATGAATCTATGCCACCAACAACCAGTTCCGTTCCATGTTCATGTCCTGTGTAATCACATCCCTTAACGGTTGTGTGGGCAGTCATCACAATTGGCCACCCTTCCTCGTTCCTTTCTATTGCCGCATCAAGCAATTGTTGGAAGAATCCTTCCGGAATGTTTCGTTCGTGAACATAAGGAACGGCCACCACATATCCTTTCCCTGGGATTTCAATAATGTGTTTTTCCAGATTGTCCTTCTCCAGACATCCTATGGTGTGAACCTTCAATGCCTGCCATGGAGTACGGAAAATCTCATGCTTGGTTCCGCTGTCATGATTGCCGGCAATGATAACTATAGGCATGTCTGGGTTGGCATCATGTATTTCAACCAAAGCATTGGAAAACATGGTTTGTACCACAGCAGATGGTTGGGATACATGATATATATCACCACACAGTAGAAACACGTCGGGTTTCTCTGTCTTTACAATTTCCACCATCTGGGAGAGCATCGCCTTATGCTCCACAGTTCTGTCATACTGATATAATGTGTGGCCAAGATGCCAGTCACTTGTGTGAAGTATTTTCATGATCTTATAAAGTTTTTTCTGATATAACAGGTATTAGCCGCATGACAATGCCCAAGGACATATAACATATCAAGCGGTCACGGACGGTACAACCCTTACGTTTCAGGGCCTCTTCATATAATGCAATCTGACCTCCATACTTTCCGGCATAAAAACCACTGTTCTTATCCGTCAGATTTGAGGGTGCTCCTTGATAGGTCTTGTAGTCCAATAAAACCATCCCCTCGGCAGTGCTGTACACAAGGTCAATCTCGCCGGTTACAACTTGCCCGTTATCGTTTACAAAACAGAAGGGCACCTCACGTTCAATCTTTGTCGGTTTTCCATAAGTATGCTCCATCCAATCCCAAAAACCGGTAATTGAGTTGGCCATACTATCTGCATCCGCATTTATACCATATTCTTTGGCCAGCGGCTCCAGGATACGCGTTTCTCCATTCCATAGACACATAGTGTGGTGGATAAAGTTGCCTATCGTAGCATCGCAATCATCAGTTGACGAAATGGACAAACGCCCGGCAAAGTTTGCACACAGCGTCGCATCATAACAACCGTCAAGAGCCTTGGCCTTACTGGGAGAAATCATCTTTTCTTCAAACACTGTACGTTCCTTTGGTTGCTTAAGCACCTTGAATTCAGCAGCGGTTGCAGAAACAGCTTCGGGTTTCTCTTCCAAATCAGTATAATTACACACGGAATGGCTCCAGACAGAACCACCCCATTGGATGGTTTGGTCAGCGGAATGAGAATCAATCGTTTCACAACCTATTGTTGTCAGCCACAGATCTCCATTTGTCTTGCCGTATGTTGTAAGGATCAGTTGTTCCTTGGGACGCGTCATACCTACATACATCAATCGTTTCGCCTCATCAACAGACGCGCATCTTAGTCCCTTAAAGAAATCATGGTCTTCAAACTTTCCCATTATGCCCTTGCAGACAGAGTTCAAGCCCGAGGGGACAAGGCGCAAGAAGGTTTCGTTAGAGGTATTCAGAGTCTGCACACCGAAAAATGTCCTCTTCGGGTCAACTGGCTCTTTGTTAAGAGAACACAGAATTACACAGGGCCATTCCAAACCCTTGGATTTATGGTACGTCATCACAGATACGCCATTGTCATCACCCGGAAAGTCAATCGGATGAGATTTCAGATACTCCACAAAGCCGACAAGCGTGCTGCTCAAACCAAGATTATAGCACATGTTTTCGTATGCACTGGCTTTTGCCTGCAAAGATGAGCAGTAGTTATAAGCCGGAATAGACGGTTCAATACGTTTAAGGAGATCGGAAAGGTTGAGTTCTACAACTATCGTCTCTATTGCGGCACTTACACTTTGGTTCCCTATTGCATTTCGTATTTGCGAGAACCTTTCAAAGACATTCAGCCCTGCAAGCCAGCCTTCTTTGCTCTCAGCCTGTTCTACATAACGCAATCTGTCAGATATAATTTTCGAGGCACAATACCCATCCTCAATGAAGTTGGCAATTATAGCCTTTGACAATTGGTTGTCACTTCTGGCGGCAAAAGATACCACGGCATTGATAAATGAAGAGACTTCGTTAGCAGGTGCGAAAGCCTCATCTGAATTACTGTCCGTCCTGGCATTGTAAGGTATCCCTTTCTTTCTTAGTGCCTTGACACATTCTTCCACTTCAGAGTTCTTTTTGTAGAGAATAGCTATCTCAGATGCTTTATATTCTTCATCGCTGATAATTTTTCCCACCCAATCAACCAATTCCTCCGGCATGTTCTCTTTTCTCCCTTTAATAAAATGTAAATGCCGTAACATTTGCTCCTTGGGTTGTGCTGGATCGGTCGCTTTGCGTACAGGAAGTCCCAATCGGATGTATTTGTCTTCTATTTGTCCTTTGAACACTTTCTCACAGAACACATGATTGACAAGATCAAGGATCGTTTTGTTTGAGCGCCAGCATTCCCTTAACCCATCCAATTGATTCCCGTCATTGCCTTTGCCCACTTCGGCAATAATTGTTTTGATAAGTTCGGTATTCGTTCCTCTAAAACCGTATATGGCTTGTTTGATGTCACCCACCCATTCACTTTGTCGCATCAGTTCAGAGAGGCGCTCAAATGATTTGACCTGTAGGGGAGAACAATCCTGGAATTCATCAACAAAAGCCACCTTATAACGGCTCCGGATATCTGCCACCACCTCATCTTTCCCGAGCAGTTCATCAAACTTCTGCAACAAGTCGCCAAAGTCCAACAAGCAACGTTCCTGTTTGAACAATTCGTATTTCTTCTTCCACTCCGTTGCCAGTCTGAATACAGTATCTATGTAGCTGTCGGTCATTTTTTTGACCTGGGCAGAATGAGGAATCTGTTCGGCCAGTTCGGCTGCAAATCCAATTTCGGCTCTATATTTCTCTTTGAGTTTAGAAGTCGTAATTCCCGCGATTGTATCCGCCAATTTTAGGATAAAGGCAATCGGCATATTTGAACCACCATTATAGTTCTTAATGGCTGGCAACAATCTTTCAAGTTCTGACCTTACCAATTTGGTCAATTTTTCCTCACCCAACAAATCTTCAGCCAAGGCTGTCAAGCGGACAATCCGTTCTTTGTCAATATCATATAGGGCGCTAAATCCCATTACATCCCCCACCAGCTCCTTACTCTTCTCTTTTGCTGCTTCCAGCTGCGGTTCCGTAATGCATAGTTCTACGGTCTTGTCTATTATGCCCTTCAGTTCTCTCTTCCAAAAATCCCAATCATATTGCGAACTCCGTTCCAAGGTCAGGTTGAAAGACTTGCATATAGAGTCAAAAAGCCATAAGTCTTCTTCTGTCGGCAACGAGGACAAGGATTGGGATATGTAGAACTTGCTGTCTTCATCAGGCATAATGGAGACATTGGCACTGATACCTAACAAATACCAATACCGGGACACCATCTGGTAGGCTATAGAATGGATGGTACCTATTGCAGCATTGTCAATGTTCATCGCAGCGTCATAAAGGCCGTGTCCATAGAGTGCGGAACGCACCTTCTCGCGCAAATCTTTTGCTGCAAGTTCAGTAAAGGTGGTAAGTATAATCTCTTCTGAACGACACTTGCCTTCCTTTATCATCTTGGCTATGTCTTGCGTAAGCCTGTATGTCTTTCCGCTTCCGGCTCCCGCACTTACAAATGTGGTGTTCTTCATATCTATTTCAAACTCTTATAACCTTTGTCAAACTTGTCTTCACTATACAGATTCTTGTAATTATTCAACGGGAACAAACCATTTTCTGCTTGTTCGCTGCCGTATTCGCCAGAACCCACAGACTGTCCCTCAACACGTTCAATTCTTCCTGTCTTCAGCTGTCCCCACCTGTAACGGTAACTGTTGGCGGCCTCGGACATTATATCAATGGACGCGCGCTCCGATTTACGACTGATTGTATGTGCCCCCTCTAAATCATCTGCCGTAAGAATCGTCACATCCGGCAACAAGACATACGCCACCCTCACTGGTGTGTCCTCACCAAATTCCTGCTTGGCCATAAAACGATACAGTTCCAGCTGCAAGGCACGGTTTTCCTCAATCATCTCTTTGTAGTATTTCCCGCTGCTGCTGTACTTGAAATCAAGAATCACCTTACCGCCATCACTGCCTGCAAGCAGCATGTCTGCCCGCGATCCCAATGCCACACCCGTTCCTGCCTCAGGCCAAGAACTATGTTTGAATTCATACTCACATGCCTGTACGGACAGCCGGTTATCCATGATAGCCTCTGCCAGTTTACGCAATGCTTCTTTCATCTTAAGTTTCAGACGCCTCAATTCAATTCCATACTCTGGAGAACGCAACAAGAGACCCTTTTCATTTACAGCATTTTCAAAAATGGTATCGTATTTCGTCTGGTAAAACTGTATGGCCTCTTCCACACTCTCCATAGTGAAAACCTTCTCAATCATCAGGTGGGCCACATTGCCTAATGTCCTGTTCAGGTCTTGCACAGAAGGCATCAGATGGTCATCAAGTCTTGCACATTTCTCACACACATAGTTAAACGGGTGTTGAATCAGCCCGTCAACGCTTGAGTAGCTCTCAGGCCGTTTCTCTTCCTCCTCGTAACGTTCGTGTCGTTCTTTGAGCCGTACGCCATCTTCCAGTTGCACAACTGTCGCATCCCCTACACGATTGCACACCTGATTGTCTGTTTCCATATACTCATCTGAGATTTCCGGACGCTGTTCTATCTGTTCTAACCCTCCCTCAATACATTCGTCGAGCTGCAATACCAGCGGATGACGGGCCACTTTCTCGCCATTGCTTTTCTCTGCTTCAATAATTGTCAGGTTTCTGGCATTAAGTACAATGCGGGCCATGGCCGACTGACGGAGACGCGAGTGCAGTTCCCTCTTATACAGTTTTGCCCCATAGTGCTCTGCTTCCAGGTATTCGGATTCATTGAGCATCTCGAACGGGTAGGCGACAGGACCCTCATCTTCAGCGGTAAACCACACAATTTTATCCGCCGGTTCATGAATATCACCCATTGAAGAGATGGTATTGTGGCATCCAAGCTCTGCGCCATATTGGACATAAGTTCCCGGCTGGGCTATACTCTTGCACCATAATTGCAAGTCGAGATAACTGAAGTGGGTTGGAGCACAATCAAGCATCTTGATAAGCGACTGGCAATATTGCTGTATGGTTGCAATCTGCCCCCTTGTAATCTCATCGTATGGAAAAGTGTCCATGGCAAGCAGTTTTGTGGCCCACTTGCACAAGTTTTCATTAAACTTCTTTACTGACGCCACATCCATCACCGGACTTTCAGGAATAGGAAGATATTGTTTATATTGTTGGGCAAGCCTCTTTCGCTCCTTTTCATCCTCAACCGCAGCCAAACAATCATCCTTCGCCTGATCCCATTCATTATTGTTGACTCCACCAGAACTGATCAAGGCATGGCTCAGCCTGCTTCGCAATCCTCTGTCCAGAGGACTTATGGGCATATTAAGCCATTCTATGATCCGTTGCATGTTAAGCGGATATTCAAACAAGCCATTGCCCAGCAGGAACAACTGCACAACCTGTGGACTGGCAGTTCTCAGCAAGGATCCGATGGTGGGTTTTCCCAACAACTTCAACATGTTGTCAAAACGTTTTGGCTTTGCACAATAATACAAAGTTTCCTGCTCAACCGGTGCTGTCACCACATAACGCAGGGCGTCATCCTCTGTGGCAAATCGCATATAGCAGAAGGTTTTGTCATTTGGGACAAGGCAGATTTTTCTGTCTGCCTTTGCATCAAGCAGCATTTGCTGAATCTTACCTAAGTTGCCTTCGGAAAAGCTTTCCTTTATGGGTCTGTAGCAAACCTTCACCCCCAATTCACATTGTTTGGCCAATATATAGGCAATATGCGGTTTGATTTCCCCCTCTCCCTGAGTGACCACAATGTCTGTATCCTCTGGCAGAAGCCTGCGTTCTGCAGACAACTGTAATAATTCATACCAATAATCAGCCTCACCACGGGGCATGTGCTCAGGTTCCACATCACGGATCAGGGCTAGTTTCTCGCTTTCACCTTGATAGCTTTTCACATTCCACCCTACCCCAACCAATGCATCACGCCAACCAAGGACTGCACGGCTCATACCAGCTGAGTCGATGTTGAACGATGTATAAAAGAGCGAGCCGCTGCTTAACGCTTGCTGCATATTGGCATGGTAATGTGCCAGTCGCTCCTCGTTTGTTGCCGGCAGATACGGAATTCCGGCATAGAAGAGAAGCCTCTGCAAAAGATGCGTGTCTCCACAATAAAGTTTCCCAAAATCGGTACCGTCAGCCATATTCCTGTATGGCGAAGAAGAATAAGAGGAATTATAATAAATTGTCATAAGCATTGGTATAGATTCATCAAATGTTCACCGGGTGCAAAGTTAAGCAAATATTGAACATGCCAATAATTTTTCTCGTAAAAATCGCCAAAAATATTCCAACCCCGTTTTTTTCTGATTTTCAGATTGATTCTTTGATTTTTTTTTATTTTATAGTGTAGTACTATACCCATCTGCTTTCTATACATACGCTTGAACAATGGTTAGGGATAACAAACTCTTCACTAACAGAGAATACATCTCGCCCAGTTTGTTTGAGGCGCTCTTTGCTGAGGGGGTGCATCTGGTGACTGGGATCAGAGGCAACATGAAAAACAAACTAATGCCACTATGGGACAAAATCATGCTCAGGAAAAGATATATCATCGAATGTATTAATCATCTGCTTAAGGACAAAGGCAATCTGGTGCACTCAAGACACAGGTCCATCAACAATTTCCTAATGAACCTTATTGCTGCAATCAGTGCATATTGCTTCTTTGACAACAAACCTGAGGCAATCAAAGGG
>JAZRON010000066.1:0-7197 GCA_045648725.1 Faecalimonas sp. | reverse complement strand
GAATGAGGCTATTACCTATACCTTAGATAGCGTATATGACCTTACGAAGTTGAAACTCACATTTGATGTACGATATATGTACTTTGATGTGGCTGTAAGTGAGGATGGAGTTGCATACACGAATGTTGCATCAATCAATGCGAGCAATTATACAAAATATTATTTAGAAGGATATAACTGTACTGTGAGTGGTTTGCATGTTCAAAATGTGCGGTATGTGAAGATCAGTTTTACAGGCTCAAGCGATGGGGGCACATGGATATCGTTCTATAATGTAGAAGCATATGGATGTGTGAAAGAGGCCGTAAAGGCAACTATCACTGACGGACAAACAAGCGGAACATGGGCTGCTCCGGCACAGTCCTCTGCATTCCAAACGTATGATGCTGACATAAATTCATTGTGGAATCCGAATGTAACGGATTATAAATCAAGTGAAGCCATTACATATACATTGGATAGTGTATATGATCTTACAAAGATGAAACTTACATTTGGCAGACGTTATATGTACTTTGATGTGGCTGTAAGTGAGGATGGAGTTACATACACGGATGTTGCATCAATCAATGCAAGCAATTATGCGACATATTATACAGAAGGATACATCTGTTCTATTAGTGGTTTGACCACCCAAGATACAAGGTATGTCAAGATTAGTTTTACCGGTTCCAATGATGGTGGTACATGGATCTCGTTCTATGATGTAGAAGTCTATGGATATGTGAAGGAGGCTGTGAAGGCAACTATCACTGACGGACAAACAAGCGGAACATGGGCTGCCCCGGCACAGTCTTCTGCATTCCAAACATATGATGCGGATGTAACTACATTATGGAATCCGAATGTAACGGATTATAAATCAAATGAGGCTATTACCTATACCTTAGATAGCGTATATGACATTACAAAGATGAAACTTACATTTGGCAGACGTTATATGTACTTTGATGTGGCTGTAAGTGAGGATGGAGTTGCATACACGAATGTTGCATCAATCAATGCGAGCAATTATGCGACATATTATACAAGTGACTATATCTGTACAATTGATAATATGACAGCTCAAGATGCAAAGTATGTGAAGATTAGTTTTACAGGCTCAAGTGATGGCGGCACATGGATATCGTTCTATGATGTGGAAACTTACGGATATGTGGAGTAAGGGAACCATAAAGGGTGGTATCTGTCACCCAGAATAAGATTTATAAGAGAAGTAATGGCTTTGTTACAATTCCATTACTTCTCTTACTAAGGGGATCTTTTGAGCAGTAATTTTAGACTCGCATTAGATGAATAAGGAGCATATGATGGATAAGAGAAAAGTAGAAGACAATTTTTTAAATCCGTCCAGTGAATTTCGAGCCAAGCCTTTTTGGGCATGGAATGGAGAACTTTGCGAAGATGAATTGAAGCGACAAATCGATGTAATGAAGGACATGGGTTTTGGCGGTTATTTCATGCATTCCAGAATTGGTCTTGTTACTGAGTATTTGGGACAAGAATGGTTTGACCTGATTAATGCATGTGCAGATTACGGGAAAGAACAGGGGATGGAGAATTGGATTTATGATGAAGATAGATGGCCATCTGGTTCTGCCGGAGGAAGTGTGACTCAAAACAACAAGTCAAATCGAATGAAACATATACGCATGAATATAGGAGAAGTACACGAAGATGCAGATGTGATTGGCATTTTTTCTTGTAATTTAGATAGAGAGAACGTATATGATGTACAAAAGATTGGTGATACAAACCAGGTAGAAGGAGATATCCTCTGGTTTGAAGTGATTGAAAGACCGGACGATTCTAATTACAATGGTGCAGCCTATCTTGATACAATGAGCAGGAAAGCCACAGAAGATTTCCTGAGCAGTACCCACGAGAAGTATCTGAAAGAGTGTGGACAGCGTATGGGAACATCAATAAAAGGAGTGTTCACAGATGAGCCACATCGAGGGGAATTACTGATAGATATTGTACGTGAAGGTTTGGATTTTTCTGCTTGTATACCTTATACGGATTGTCTGTTTGAGTGTTTCGAGAAAGATTGGGGGTATGATTTGCGAGACAGATTACCGGCTGTTTTTCTGAGAGAAAACGGTGAAAAAGTCTCACAAGTCAAATGGCATTATTGTGAAACAATACAAAGACTGTTTATAGAAAATTACATAAAACCAATTGCAAGCTGGTGCAAAAAGCATCATATGATTTATACAGGACATATGCTTCATGAAGATTCACTCTCAGCCCAAGCACTTATGACCGGTTCTTTGATGAGATGTTATGAACATATGGATTGTCCTGGGGTGGATCTTCTGGGGAATGGAAAAGCCAATTATAATATTGTGAAGCAGGTCTCATCTGTGGCTAATCAATGTGGACAAGACTGGGTTTTGTCTGAGATGTATGGCGCTACAGGCTGGAATATGAAACTGGAAGATTATAAGCGAATCGGAGATTGGCAAACCATTTTAGGTGTTAATTTACGTTGCCCTCATTTGAGCTGGTATACAATGGCGGGTGAATGTAAAAGAGACTTCCCGGCAAGTATATTTTTTCAGTCGGGCTGGTATAAGGAATATAAGTATTTAGAGGATTATTTTGCACGATTGGCTGTGTTCATGTCACAAGGAGCACCGGTAAGGGATGTACTTGTGATTAATCCTATAGAAAGTATGTGGTGTAGTTACTATAAAGGATGGGCGAAGTGGTTATTTACCGTGGATCAAGAGTGTTTGGAAATTGAGAGAAACTATGGAGCCTTAGCACAATTTCTTTTGGAGAACAATGTTGAATTTGATTATGGCGATGAAGAAATGCTTTCCAGATTGGCAAGAATAGATGGAGATGTCTTAGTTGTAGGAAATGCTCGCTATAAAAAAGTGATTGTTCCCCAGATGCTCACCATAAGAAGCAGTACATTGAAATTGTTGAAAGATTTCGAAAACGCCGGCGGTGAGGTCATTGTTTATGGAGAAGTTCCACCATATGTAGATGCGAAGCCAAGAACAGTAACTATTGGAAATGCGAAAATAGAATCTGTTATGAATGACAGAAAACTTGTGGTTTGGGATGAAAGAGTGCTCACAGCGTTAAGGCAATCGGAAGATGGAAAGTATTATATGATGTTCCTTAACATGGATGCGGAGCATGAAGTAATTGCAGAATTGAAAGCGCCACAGGGGTCTATGGAGAAATGGAATCCGGAAAATGGTGATATTATAGGCGTCGAGATGAATGGCATGATTTCTTTACAACCAGGGGAGATGCAATTATTAGTGGTTGGCGATGTAAAAAGGGAAGTCAAAGTAGACACAGAATTGCCTATAATCAAATTAAAAGAAGAATTTCATTATAAAATGAATGAGCCGAATGTATTAGTCATTGATCAAGTTACTTGTTATGTGAATGGTGAAAAAATAGTTGGAGATATTCTTAAGATTGACAGAGATTTGCGAAGAAGTATTGGACTACCGGTGCGTGGCGGTGAAATGTTCCAACCTTGGTATACAGCAAAGAATGACTTGGTTCAATACTTTGATTATGAACTAGAATATGAATTTTATTCCTCTATCTCATGTGAAGGTTTCCTGGCAAGTGAGGCATCAGGATTTATTCGGTTAAATGGTCAAGATATAACCTTGTCGGATGAGTGGTGGGTGGACCCATGCTTAAGAAAAGCAGCAATTTCTATTCGAGAAGGACGAAATGTAATTACAATTCGGGATACCTATACAGAGAGACAAAATTTTGAGGCAATATACATCTTGGGCGAGTTTGGTGTTTATGATGGAATCATAGCGAGCAAACCAGATAAGATTGATTTTGGCGATATAACAAAGCAGGGATTTCCATTTTATAGTGGCAAATTCACATATGTATTTGAACAATCTGTAGTAGAAAAAGCAGTGTTGAAGTTTAAAGATATGTGTGGAGCAGCTGCAATCCGCGTGAATCAAAATATCCTTGCATGGAAGCCATATGTAATTGATGTGGAGCCTTGCGATAAGATTGAGGTTGAACTTTCTCTAACGAGGAGAAATACATTTGGACCATTGCATCAGTTGCCATCCAAGGTTTCTGTGTGCAGTCCCGAGAGTTTTGTTACGGAAGGTGGAAACTGGAGTGATGAAGCTGTTGTTTTACCTTGTGGCTTGACACAATATTAATTTGACTTACGAATGCAGAAAAGCAAGAGAGGAAATAAAAGTAATATGTCGCTTCAATATACTACAATCATTTACATATTGGAAGTAATCGGAACGATTGCCTTTGCTTCGGCCGGGGCAATGGTAGGAATACGAAAGTATATGGATATATTCGGTGTTGTGGTGCTGGGTATCACGAATGCCGTAGGTGGCGGTTGTGTAAGGGATTTGATTTTGGGAATTCATCCGCCTAAAATGTTTCAGGATTTTTCTTATGTTGGTATCGCGATGGTGACTTCTATCTTGCTTTTTGTATTGTTTTCTTGGAAAAAGCAATTGTTAGAAGGCAGATTTATAGAAAGATATGAAAACGTTATGAATGCTTTTGATGCCATTGGATTGAGTATCTTTACAATTGTCGGTATACGAACTGTCATTACAGTGTATGATGATTCCAATTTGTTTCTGATGATGTTTGTTGGGGCCATGACTGGAGTCGGCGGTGGCATTATTCGAGATGTTTTGACTGGTTCCATGCCATTTGTACTCGTCAAACATGTTTACGCCAGTGCATCGTTGATAGGTGCAATTGTATATGTCTTTCTACATGAGAGGATTCATGATGTTACTGCAATGGCCGTAAGTATGGTTATTGTAATCAGTATTCGTATTTTGGCAGCACGATACCATTGGAATCTACCTAGAATTACAAAAACAGAAGAATTATAAAATAATCGATTTAATAAAATTTATACACAATATAAAGATTAAGAAGAGAGGGCATTATATGGAAACAAGAACAGCATGTTCACCAAAAGATGTAAAACATTACACGACAGAGCGGCTAAGAGAAGAATTTTTAATTCAAAATGTATTTTTACAAGATGAAATTAAAATGGTTTATAGCCATATTGATCGTATTATTACAGCAGGCTTTATGCCAGTTCGTAAGGAATTAGTATTGGAAGCCGGTAAAGAATTGGCGGCAGATTATTTCTTACAGAGACGAGAAATGGGTTGTATCAATATTGGTGGAAAAGGAATTGTTACTGTAGATGGCGTGGAGTACATTTTAAATCCAAGAGATGGCATTTACATTGGTATGGGTAACAAGGAGATCACATTTAAAAGCGTGAATCCGGAAGAACCGGCCAAATTTTATGTATCATCTTGTCCGGCACACAAAACATATCCGACAGTACATATTGATATTTCCAAAGCAAAGAAAGTTCCATGTGGAAGCGTGGAAGAATGTAATAAACGTGTGATTAATCAATATATTCACCCGGAAGTAATGCAAAGTTGTCAGCTGGCGATGGGACTTACACAATTGGAAGTTGGTTCTAACTGGAACACAATGCCATGCCATACACATGATAGACGTATGGAAGTATATCTCTACTTGGATATGGCTGAGAACGATGTGGTGTTCCACATGATGGGTGAACCACAAGAGACGAGACACATTATTATGCACAACGAAGAGGCAGTGATTTCACCAAGCTGGTCTATTCATAGTGGTGTAGGAACGAAGAATTACTCATTTATATGGGCTATGTGTGGAGAGAATCAAGAGTTCACAGATATGGACTTTATTGAGACAAAGGATTTGCGATAGGAGGAAAAGAAGAATGTCTAAATTCGATTTAACAGGAAAGGTTGCATTAATTACAGGTGCTTCATACGGAATTGGCTTTTCAATTGCAAAGGCTTATGCAAAGGCAGGAGCAACCATAGTATTTAATGATATCAAACAAGAATTAGTAGATAAAGGTCTTGCTGCATACGAAGAAGAGGGCATCAAGGCTCACGGTTATGTTTGTGATGTTACAGATGAAGATGCAGTTAACAAGATGGTAGAAACCATCGAAAAAGAGGTAGGAGTTATTGATATTTTAGTAAACAATGCAGGTATCATCAAACGAATTCCAATGTGTGAAATGACTGCAGCTGAGTTCCGTCAAGTAATAGATATCGATTTGAATGGACCATTTATCGTTTCAAAAGCAGTTATTCCTTCAATGATTAAAAAAGGTCATGGAAAGATTATTAACATCTGTTCTATGATGTCTGAATTAGGTAGAGAAACAGTATCCGCTTATGCAGCTGCAAAAGGTGGACTTAAAATGTTAACACGTAACATCGCGTCGGAGTATGGTGAGTACAACATTCAATGTAACGGTATCGGACCTGGATATATTGCAACACCACAGACAGCCCCGCTTCGCGAGATTCAGCCGGATGGAGAAAGACATCCATTTGATAAGTTTATTATTGCAAAAACACCGGCAGCGAGATGGGGAACTCCGGAAGATTTGGAAGGACCTGCAATTTTCCTTGCATCGGACGCTTCCGACTTCGTAAATGGTCACATTTTGTATGTTGATGGTGGAATTTTGGCATACATTGGAAAACAACCTTAAAGGGGAAAGAAAATGGCTATATTAAAATTGAAAATCGTAAATAGTGAAGGACTCGTGTTGTGTGAGGCGGAAGGCAATGATTTTGTGGATGTGGTGTATGCCAACGCATATGAGATGGGAAACAAAATCTTGCTATCTTCAACCGTAACGCCGACATTACTGAGCATTCAACTTGACGATGCCATTGGAAAAAGCAGCGTGTATTTGACAGGTGAGATGGAGTATGAGATTCCGTTTGGAGAGAAAAGAGCAAACATGTCACCAAAAGCGTTTGAGGGTGAAGTGCATTACCTTTTCGCAGAAGTTGTAACGGACTTGGAAAAGGGTGTGTACAGAAACTTAGCTTGCAATCCATATGACGTGGCAGGTCAGGCAACATGTTATCCTCATGCTTCTGCAAATATTGAAACCAGAAATGAAACAGTTTTTGCTGCTAGAAATGCCATAGATGGAGTAAGGGCAAACCTATTTCATGGAGAGTGGCCATATACTTCATGGGGAATCAATCGTCGAGATGATGCAGAATTTAAATTAGAGTTTGGACGCAGTGTTGTTGTAGATAAAATCTTAATCTACACCAGAGCAGATTTTCCACATGATAACTGGTGGGAACAAATTACAAT
>JAZRON010000065.1:0-4004 GCA_045648725.1 Faecalimonas sp. | reverse complement strand
GAGATGAGTACTGCAGGAGATGTGGGTAAATATACGGGATTATATTATACATTTTCCATGTCAGCTCAGGTTATTACACCAATCCTTTCCGGATTCTTATTAGAAAATGTTTCTTACAGAACTCTATTTCCATACTCTGTAGCATTCTGTATTCTTGCATTTATTACCATGTCTCAGGTGAAGCATGGGGATTCCAAACCGGCACAGAAGAAGAGTGTGTTAGAGAATTTTGATGTGGAAGATTAAGGAGCAGAGAGATTTACATGAGTATGCTATTTACTATTCTGGGTGTGGTATTCGTACTTGCCCTGATTTATCTATTCTTGGTTTGCCCTAGAATTTTGGGGAAACCGGACCGAGTCCCTTTTATGGGTGTACTTTATGCTCACCGAGGGTTGTTTGACAATGACACAGCCGCCCCGGAGAATTCATTGGCGGCTATACGAAAAGCCATTGCTGCCGGCTATGGAATTGAGTTCGATGTACAGTTGAGCAAGGATGACGTCCCAGTGGTGTTTCACGATGCCAGCTTGAAGCGAATGTGCGGTGTGGATGGCAACGTATGGGAGTATACCTTGGAGGAACTGCAGAAACTACAACTTTTGAATTCCAATCAGACCATACCTACGCTAGCGGAAGTTTTATCGGTGGTTGACGGCCAAGTACCGCTGATTGTCGAGTACAAGATGGACCGAGTGGACACCAAGGTGTGCGCTCTTGGAAATGAACTTTTGAAGGACTATCAGGGAACCTATTGTATAGAGTCCTTCCATCCATTTGCAGTAAAATGGTACCGCAAGAACCGGCCTGATGTGTTGCGAGGGCAGTTGAGTCAGGATTTCATAAGAGATGGAAAAAAAGAGATTACCATGTTTCTCATGACCTATTTGCTCACCAATTTTATGACGAGACCGGATTTTATTGCCTATTGTCACAAGGATGCGGGTAATATTTCCCGACGTGTGTGTAGATGGTTGGGAGCCTTATCGGTCACATGGACCATTAAGAATCAAGAGCAATATGAGAAAGCGAAACCTCATTTTGACTTGTTTATCTTTGATAGTTTTATACCCAATAATTACCAATAACAGTATGTTGAATATTCAGTTGTGCATACTGTATAATGACTGAATGACGAGGAGGATGCGAGATGAAAGATATTACAATTACAGATTCTATTTTATATGTAGGCGTGGATGATAAGACCATTGATCTATTTGAAAGCCAATATATTGTTCCAAACGGAATTTCTTACAATTCCTATGTGATTATGGATGATAAGATTACGATTATGGATACAGTGGATGCCAGAAAGACAGAAGAGTGGGTGGCAAATTTGGAGCAGGTGTTGGGAACTCAGACGCCGGCTTATCTTGTTGTGTCCCACATGGAGCCGGACCATGCAGCTAATATTAAACTGTTAATGGACAAGTATCCCCAAATGCAGGTGGTTGGGAATGCCAAAACCTTCGCTATGATTCCACAATTTTTCGATGTGGATTTAACAGATAGAACTGTTGTTGTAAAAGAAGGAGACACATTAAGTCTTGGTACACATACGCTGCAATTTTTCATGGCACCGATGGTCCACTGGCCAGAAGTTATGGTGACCTATGAGCAGACAGAGAAGGTGCTGTTTTCAGCGGATGGATTTGGTAAATTTGGCGCTTTAGATACGGATGAGGCATGGACCTGCGAAGCAAGACGTTACTATTTTAATATTGTAGGAAAATATGGCGTTCAAGTTCAAGCATTGCTTAAGAAAGCTGCAACCTTGGATATCCAGACCATTTGCCCACTTCACGGACCAATCTTAAAAGAAAATCTGGGATATTACTTAGGAAAATATGATGTGTGGAGCAAGTATGAGGCGGAGGACGAGGGTGTGTTTATCGCATATGCATCCATTCACGGAAATACAGCAAAGGCTGCAAAGAAAATGGCTGAGATCCTGGAAGAGAAAGGTGCAAAGAGAGTTGCAATTGCGGATCTATCTAGAGATGACATGGCAGAGGCGGTGGAGGATGCATTCCGCCACGACAAACTGTTCCTTGCCAGTGCCACTTATGATGGAGGCCTATTCCCTTGCATGGAGGATTTCTTACATCATTTGAAGGCTAAGAATTATCAGAAACGTACAGTTGCCTTGATGGAAAATGGAAGCTGGGCGCCGATGGCGGCAAAGAAGATGACCGCTATTTTGGAGACTATGAAGGATATTACCATTTGCGAACCGGTAGTTTCTATCAAGTCCACTATGAACGAAGCGAATTTAAACACAATGAAAGAATTGGCAGAGAAGTTAGTATAATGCAGAATGGGATTGAAATGATGGTTTTTCAATCCCATTTTTATAGCGAGAAAATGAAAAAAGTAGTTGACTTCTATAAAATGACGTGATATTATAAAACCCGTGCTGAGGAAACAGCTATATAGGATGTAAGCCCAGATAGCTCAGTTGGTAGAGCAAGGGACTGAAAATCCCTGTGTCGCTGGTTCGATTCCGGCTCTGGGCATCTCTTTTAAAGAGTGCTTAGCCGTTTATATATAATATTGTCAACATGCGGGTGTAGTTCAATGGTAGAACACCAGCCTTCCAAGCTGGATACGTGGGTTCGATTCCCATCACCCGCTTTTTTTATTGCTTGCAGTAAATACGAGAAAGCCTTGTATTTACTGCATTTTTATTTTTGGTGTGTTGAATAAAACGTGTGAAATTGGGTGAAAAAATGTTTACACTTTTTTACACTTACAAATGGGACTACATATTCAAGCATTTTTCAAGTTCTTTTCGTTGGTGTTCGTCTGAATACCTTGAAAAGCAATAATGCTTTATATACGTTTTTACATCTTTGTGTCCGCTATATTGCATAGCATCCTTTAGATTGATGTTTGGATTGTCGGCAATCTTTGTTAAGCAGGTTTTTCGCGCCTTGTGGTTACTCTTTCTGACAATGCCTAGTTTCTTGCAGTATTTCTTGTACTTGTTTGAAATAGACTTTGATGTAATGCGGTTGCCACGATAGAGGAAAATATAATCTTCCGCTTCGCAGGAGTACCCACGTGCCACATTATGTTCCTTGACCTTTGCAAACAGTTCCAATGCGGAAGAAACAACGTAGATAGTTCTGCAACCTGCTTCAGTCTTGGTGTGTTCCACAACTTCTAAATGACTGTGCCACGTTCCATCTGTTGCCTGCTCGTATTGTCTTTGTTCCATACGTCTGATATGTAGGTAGTGGTCTTTGAGGTCTTTCCACTTCAATGCGACAAGTTCACCAACTCGTAAACCGAGAGAGAAGTTGATTGCAACTGCTATGGATGAGGAACAATGTTGATACGTTTCGAAATCGTGAATCGCAAGTGTTTTTAACTGTTGTTCTTCATTCTCATTAAACACTTCATATTCTGCGTCTTTCTGTTCTGTTGGAGTAAAGAGAGCAGAATTGATTTTGAAGTTGCTAAATGGGTTTGAAGGTAGTTCTTCAAGTTCTACAAGATAGTCAAGACTTTGTCTGATGATGACTGTCATGTTGTAGTAAAGTTTCTTTGTCAGTTTCTCGGAAACAATTTTCCCTTTCGCCCAATTCTTCAATTCAAAGGTAGTCAGTTCTACAATCGGGCGGTCTACAATCTTGTCATTTTCATAGAAGCGTTTCCAATCGTGATTGATTCGCTTCATATAACTTGAATTGTTGGTATCGTTCCACTTATAAGCAAACCATTCCGGAAATAGTGTCCGCAGAGTTAAGCGTTTCCGCTTCTCTGTATAATCTTGTGCTTTGTAAAACTCTACAATCGCTTCTTCAAGGTCTTCCCATTTGCGTTTTGCAATCGGTTTCATTTTACGAGGACTAGTATCGTCTGGTAAAAAAGAGTGCCAACGTCTGTCTGATTCGTAATATTTAGTTGTATATTGCTCCACGTGTTTTTTGATGATAGTTTCTCGTTCTTTCTTTTTCATATCTTCATTTTCATTCGGAGCATTGACTTGTTGTGGAATC
>JAZRON010000064.1:0-1643 GCA_045648725.1 Faecalimonas sp. | reverse complement strand
AAGGACGTATCGTGTCAGAGCCATTCGTAATGCAAGGTGGCGAAGTAGGAAGAGATATTCACGTGTATCGTGACTTGATTGAAAATCCATGCGAAGCTGCAATTGATGCAGAAGCAAAATATTTGTTAGAGTTTGAACGTGCAATGTTGAAGAAATACAATATGTAGAAGAATGTTGGATGAACCATGTGCAAAGGAGGCGAAATAGGTCATATGTTATTACAAAATGAAAAAGCGTTTCTCGAGGAAATGGACAACATGGCAGAAAAACGAAAAATGGAAATCCGAAAGGCAGAAGACCATATAGAAGTCAAGGGACAGGCATATTATGTGTCTAATGAAGGAGATGACAATCAGGATGGGAAAACTCCTGATACAGCATGGCGGACACTTGGGAAGGTTTTAAATGCAGAATTAGAACAAGGAGATGCTGTCTTCTTCCGCAGAGGAGATACTTTTCGAGGACAGATTGTAGCAAAGTCGGGAGTGACTTATGCAGCCTATGGAGCAGGGAACAAGCCAAATATTTTTGCTTGGGATAAAAATATGGCTTCACCGGAGTGTTGGGAACTTGTGGATGAAGAACATCATATTTGGAAATGTACTGATAAGGTGCTTGATACCGGTACTGTTGTCTTTAACGAAGGGGAGAAACACTCACGCAAGCTGATTCCTTCATACATCGGTGGTCAGTTTGTGTGCCGTGATAATCCAGAAAAACCTTTTGAGATGGAACAAGAGATGACTAAGGATTTGGATTTGTTTTTTTGTTATACAGAAACGATGACAGAAAGAATGTTTAAGGGAGAATCATTTCCTGTTCCTGAAGTGGGAGAACAGTGTTACGGTGACTTGTATTTGCGATGTGATGGGGGGAATCCGGGAGAATGCTTTCAATCCATCGAACTTCTCCCACGTAGGCATATAATCAGTGTGGTAAAATGTACAGATGTATATATCGATAATTTATGTCTTAAGTATAGCGGTGCCCATGCAGTGGCAGGCGGAGGAGGCGTGGTTGGTCTATCCGTTACAAACTGCGAAATTGGTTGGATTGGCGGTTCTATACTCAATTATTTGGGGGCAGATCCAAACTATCCAGAAGGGGGCAGAGGAACTGTAACCCGTTATGGAAATGGTGTGGAAATTTATGGTGCCTGTGAAGATTACCAAGTATCTGATTGTTACATTTATCAAATATACGATGCCGGAATGACACATCAGTTTACCGTGGGAAGTAAGCCGATCAAAATGAAAAATATTCTATATAAAGATAACTTAGTGGAGTATTGTGTATATTCGATCGAATATTTTTTGGAGCAAAAACCAGAAGATGAAAGCTATATGAGTGATATAGAAATCTGTGGAAATATCTTGCGCTCATCCGGCTACGGTTGGGGACAACAAAGGCATAATGTAGATACACCTGCTCATATTAAAGGTTGGAGCTATGTGAACACAGCCCATAATTTTAAAATACATCATAATGTATTTGACAGAGCGGCTTATCGAATGTTGCACTTGGTGGCAAGAGAGAAGGAGAGTTTGCCGCAGTTATACGAAAACACTTATATACAAGAACTTGGCGGTATGATCGGACAGTACGGTGAAAATTCTGTAAGAGAACCGGAGATATTATTGTTT
>JAZRON010000063.1:0-23416 GCA_045648725.1 Faecalimonas sp. | reverse complement strand
ATTTCCACTAATCTTTTTGCAATAACCGGACGAGCCATAGAAGTTCCTAATAAGTATTTATGCTCGTACACTGCATTTGCCTGTACACATGGCATGATAAAGTCATCGCAGAATTCATCGATAATATCTTCTATGTATAATTTAGAAGCACCGGAAAGTTTTGCTCTTTCCTCTAAACCGTCTAATTCTTCGCCCTGACCGCAGTCGATGCAGCAGCAGATTACTTCATAATCAAAATTTTCTTTTAACCAAGGGATGATTGCTGTGGTATCAAGTCCTCCTGAGTATGCTAAAACTACTTTTTCTTTCATGATATATATCCTCCTAAAATATGTTTACGAATTTCAATATGCATACTATACTCCTATTCTTGCATAAAATCAATAGAAAATTTCAAAAAGATGCATAAAAATACAAGAAAAGAGTCTTTTTACAAAAATATATATGAAAAAATAATATGAAATAGGTTGCAAGAAAGGTAAAAACTGTGTAAAATGCAGAGAGAGTAAAAAAAGGAAAGTTCGGTATTGAATATTATGCAATAAGAGTGTATAATTATGCGATATAGAAAATGACAAAGGACGGAAAAATATGATTAAAGTAGGAATCATTGGTTCAACCGGTTATGCAGGCAACGAACTGGTTCGAATTTTAACAGCACATAAAGAGGTAGAAATTAAATGGTACGGTTCACGCAGCTATATAGATAAGAAGTATTACCAAGTATATCAGAATATGTTTCAGATCGTACATGATGTGTGTATGGATGATAATATGGAAGCTTTAGCTAATGAAGTAGACGTGATTTTCACGGCAACACCACAAGGCTTATGCGCTTCTTTAGTAAATGAAGAGGTATTATCAAAAGTAAAGATTGTGGACTTAAGTGCAGACTTCAGAATCAAAGATGTTTCTACTTATGAAAAATGGTATGGCATTGAGCATAAGAGTCCGGAGTTTATTGAAGAGGCAGTTTATGGACTTTGTGAAGTGAATCGAGAAGATGTGAAGAAGGCCCGTTTGGTTGCAAATCCGGGTTGCTACACAACCTGTTCAATTTTGACAATTTATCCACTTGCTAAAGAGGGACTCATTGATATGAATAGTATTATTATTGATGCGAAGTCAGGAACTTCAGGAGCAGGGAGAGGTGCAAAGGTAGATAATCTATTCTGTGAAGTGAATGAAAATATGAAAGCATATGGTGTGGCTTCGCACAGACACACCCCAGAGATTGAAGAGCAATTAGGATATGCATCAGGGGAGGAAGTGGTATTAAACTTTACTCCACACTTGGTTCCAATGAATCGAGGAATCTTGGTGACAGCATATGCAAACTTGAAAGTAGGGGTTACATACGAGGAAGTCAGAGCTGCTTATGAAAAGTATTATAATAAAGAAAAGTTTGTTCGCGTATTAGATAAAGATGTTTGTCCACAGACCAAATGGGTGGAAGGAAGTAATTATGTGGATGTGAATTTTAAAATTGACCCACGTACCAACCGCATTATTATGATGGGAGCTATCGATAACTTGGTAAAAGGTGCAGCAGGTCAGGCAGTACAGAACATGAATCTGATGTTTGGACTTCCGGAAACAGAAGGATTGGAATTGGTTCCAATGTTCCCATAAGGAGAGAATACATGATTAGAGTAATGACAATTGAAGACTACGATGGCGTAAAAGCACTTTGGATGAAAATTAAGGGATTCGGGATTCGAAGTATTGACGATTCCAGAGAAGGTGTGGAGCGTTTTATCAAACGAAATCCAACAACAAGCGTTGTTGCATTGGAAGACGGAAAAATCGTGGGAAGCATTCTTTGCGGACATGATGGGCGACGAGGATGTTTTTACCATGTGTGTGTAGATGAAGCATATCGTATGCGTGGTATTGGAAAAGCCATGGTGGTAATGGCGATGGAAGCATTAAAAGAGGAAGGCATCAACAAAGTATCATTGATTGCATTTACAAAAAATGATATCGGAAATGCTTTTTGGAAGGAAATAGGCTGGACAAAGCGGGAAGATTTAAACTATTATGACTTCACATTAAATGAAGCAAATATTACAGCATTTAATCAATAGAAGAAAAGAGGAATGAGTTATGAAAAAGATTCAAGGCGGTGTAACTGCTGCAAAAGGGTTTGAAGCGGCAGGTGTTGCTGCAGAGATAAAATATAAGGGACGTACAGATATGGCTATCGTATATAGTCAGGTTCCATGTAAGGCGGCAGGTACCTTCACGACAAATGTTGCAAAGGCAGCCCCTGTGAAATGGGATCAAAAGATTGTAAAAGAGAGCGAGTACGCACAGGTAGTAATTGTAAACTCTGGAATTGCCAATGCATGTACCGGAGCAGAGGGATATGGATATTGTCAGGAGACTGCAGATAAAGCAAGTCAGGTGTTTGGTATTCCGGCAGAGGCAGTGCTTCTTGGCTCTACAGGTGTGATTGGAAAACAACTTCCAATCGATAAAATTCAAGCAGGTGTGGAAACATTGGCGGCAGCCAAATCAGATTCATTGGAAGCAGGGAATGCGGCAGCGAAGGCGATTATGACCACAGATACTTGTGAAAAAGAGATTGCTTTAGAAATCGAAATCGGTGGAAAAACCGTAACTATTGGCGGTATGGCGAAAGGTTCCGGTATGATTCATCCAAATATGTGTACCATGCTTAGTTTTATCACAACAGATGCTGCGATTTCAAAATCAGCACTTCAAAAGGCACTCAGCGATGATGTGAATGATACATACAATATGATTTCTGTAGATGGGGATACCTCTACAAATGATACCGTTCTTGTTCTGGCAAATGGTATGGCAGGAAATGAAGAAATCGTGGAAGGAACAGAGGACTACGAGAAATTTGCCAAGGCTCTGCATGAAATCAACGAACACCTTGCAAAGAAGATTGCAGGTGACGGTGAAGGTGCTACTGCATTATTTGAAGTAAATGTAGTTGGTGCCGAGACAAAAGAGCAGGCAGTATTATTGAGTAAAGCAATTGCATGTTCCAATCTGACAAAGACAGCCATTGCGGGACACGATGCAAACTGGGGAAGAATTATCTGTGCCATGGGATATTCTGGAGCACAGTTTGATCCGGAAAAAGTAGATTTATTCTTTGAAAGTGAAGCCGGAAAAATTCAGATTGCAGAAAATGGGGTTGCCCTTGATTTTAGTGAAGAAAAGGCAACAGAGATTTTATCTCAGCCAGTAGTAATTGCTACGGCAGACGTAAAAATGGGAGACGCAAAAGCAACTGCATGGGGATGCGATTTGACACACGGATATATCGAAATCAACGCGGATTACAGAAGTTAAAATATCAAAAAGGGACACCGCAAAATTCAATTTGGGACGTAGTAAAATTTAATTTTACTACGTCCCCAACAGGAGGATACAACATGAATCCAAATATGGAGAAATATTTAAGCAAAGCAGAGGTGCTTATCGAAGCACTTCCATACATTCAAAGATTTAATCATAAAATCATTGTGGTAAAATACGGTGGCAGTGCCATGGTAGATGAGGAACTAAAAAAACGCGTGGCAGAGGACGTGTCACTCTTGAAACTGGTTGGATTTAAGCCAATCATCGTTCACGGTGGTGGCAAAGAAATCAGCAACATGGTGACGAGACTTGGTATGGAGCCAAAATTTATTAACGGCCTTCGTGTGACCGATGAGGAAACCATGGACGTTGCAGAGATGGTGCTTGGAAAAGTAAATAAAAGCCTTGTACAGCTAGTGGAGTCTTTGGGAGTACGTGCAATTGGTATCAGTGGTAAAGACGGTGGACTTTTAAAAGTAGAAAAGAAATATTCCGATGGAGAAGATATTGGTTTTGTGGGAGAAATTACAGATGTAAATGCAGATATTTTGCATGATTTGTTGGAAAAGGATTTTCTTCCTATTATCTGTCCAATTGGAATGGATAAAGACTATCAGACATACAACATCAATGCAGATGACGCGGCTTGTGCCATTGCAAGAGCAATGCATGCTGAAAAGTTAGCATTTTTAACAGATATAGAAGGGGTATATAAAGATCCAAAAGACCCAAGTACGCTTATTTCAGAGTTGGCTGTGTCAGAGGCAGAAAAGCTAATGGAAGAGGGTTACATTGGCGGCGGTATGCTTCCAAAATTACATAACTGTATTGACGCAATTGAACATGGTGTGTCAAGAGTCCATATTTTAGACGGAAGAATTCCACACTGTTTATTGCTTGAAATCTTCACCAATAAAGGTATCGGAACGGCGATTTTAAAAGATGATGGAAGTAGGTTTTATCATGAATAAAAATTATATTGAAACAGCAGAGGCGGCACTTCTTCACACCTACAATCGATATCAGATTGTATTGGAAAAAGGGGAAGGGGTCTATCTCTACGATACAGACGGAAAAGAGTACCTGGATTTTGCAGCAGGGATTGCGGTCTGTTCTTTAGGATATAGTCATCCGAAATACAAAGCAGCTTTAAAATCACAGATTGACCAATTGATGCACACCTCCAATCTGTTTTACAGTAAACCGGTGGCAGAGGCCGCCCAAAAGCTAAAAGAAGCCTCACAGATGGACCGTGTATTTTTTACAAACAGCGGTACAGAAGCCATTGAAGGCGCACTGAAGGCAGCTAGGAAATATGCCTATACCAATCAGAATGGTAAATATGAATTTATCGCTATGAACCATTCTTTTCACGGAAGAAGCATGGGTGCAGTTTCCGTAACAGGGAATGAGCATTACAGAACACCATTTGAGCCATTGATCAGCGGTGTGAAGTTTGCAGATTACAATGATTTAGAGAGTGTAAAGGCCCTTGTGACAGATAAAACATGTGCCATCATTTTAGAACCGGTACAGGGAGAGGGCGGCATTTATCCGGCAGACGAGGCATTTTTAAAAGGTGTACGTCAGCTTTGTGATGAAAATGATATTCTGCTCATCTTTGATGAGATTCAGTGCGGTATGGGAAGATGTGGCTCTATGTTTGCGTGGCAGGGATATGGAGTAAAACCGGATATTATGGCAATGGCAAAAGCTATTGGAAACGGCGTACCGGTTGGAGCATTTGCAATGACGGAACAGGTTGCAGAAAAGTCATTGGTGCCGGGAGACCATGGGACGACTTATGGTGGGAATCCATTTGTATGTGCAGCAGTTAAGGCGGTTTTAGACATTTTTGAAGAAGAGAAAATTATAGACAATGTAAATGCTGTAGGAACATACTTAGAAGAAAAACTAGATGCTTTGGTGGCAAAAAGTGACTTTGTGGAAACAAGGCGTGGAAAAGGTCTGATGCAAGGACTGGTTTTAAAGAAACCGGTAGGAGATGTTATCAAAAAAGCAATGGAACAGGGATTAATTGCTATTTCTGCAAGCGGAAATGTACTTAGGCTTGTACCACCTCTTACTATTACAGAGGCGCATGTGGACGAGATGATTTTAAAATTAGAGAAAGCATTGGAAGAATAAGAAGAATAAAGCCCAATCAGTTGGATATACTTTCAAAAATAGGAAAATTTTAGGAGGTATTCTAATGATTGGGTTTTTAATTGCCATTCTCTCCGGAGCTTGTATGGCGGTGCAGGGAGTGTTTAATACGCAGGTAACAAAGACGACAGGAATGTGGGTATCAAATGGTTGGGTGCAGTTTACGGCACTTTTAGTATGTATTGCCGCCTGGTTCGTGATGGGGAGGGACAGTATTGCATCTATAGGAAAGGTGGAGCCGAAATACGTACTTCTTGGCGGCGTAATAGGTGCCATTATTACCTGGACGGTTATAAAGAGTATTGATAATTTAGGGCCTGCAAAGGCGACGTTATTTATCATCGTAGCTCAGATTGCCATGTCTTACCTCATTGAATTATTTGGTTTATTTGGCATGGATAAACAACCGTTTGAATGGAAAAAGTTAATTGGACTTGCAGCAGCACTGATTGGTATCGTAATTTTTCAATGGGAGGGTTGATATTTAAAATAAAATTCGTTAAAATGATTATATCTAGGCATAGAGGGGTATCTGTAGTGATGACTATGGAGGAAATATATGCATAGAAAAAGTGGTATAATAATGCTCGTTCTTTTACTTGTTCTGACGGGATGTTCAAAAGATGCTAAGCAAGTTGTATTAGAGAATATCGAGGTAGGACAAGAGACAGAAGGAGTGGATGAGACTCAGGATAGCATTTTTGTTTTTGTGTGTGGTGCTGTGGTAAATGCAGGTGTATATGAATTGCCTGTGGGGAGCCGAGTGTTTGAAGCAGTTCACATGGCAGGTGGATTTTCTGAAAATGCAGCGACCGCACAGATTAATCAGGCAGAGATGCTGGAAGATGGGATAAGACTTTATATACCTACGGTGGATGAGATGACAGAGGAACAGTCTGAGGATGATGGCAAGGTGAATATAAACACTGCGGCAAAAGAAGAACTTATGACACTTCCGGGAGTCGGTGAGGCAAAGGCCACACTCATTGTTCAATATCGGGAAGAACACGGAAGATTTCAGATGATAGAGGATATTATGAATATCTCAGGAATCAAAGAAGGGCTTTTTGGTAAAATAAAGGATTATATTAAAGTGTAAAGCAGGGAGAAAAGTATGGGAAAAAGAGTATTGGTAGTAGATGACGAAAAGCTCATTGTAAAGGGAATTCGATTTAGTTTGATACAGGACGGATTGGAAGTGGACTGCGCCTATGATGGCGAGGAAGCATTAGAATTGGCAAAAAATAATGAATATGATTTGGTGCTTCTGGACGTAATGTTGCCGAAATTAGACGGATTCGAAGTGTGTCAGCAGATTCGGGAATTTTCAGATATGCCGATTGTGATGTTAACTGCGAAAGGCGACGATATGGACAAAATTCTCGGATTGGAATATGGGGCAGACGATTATATTACCAAGCCATTTAATATTTTGGAAGTAAAAGCTAGAATCAAAGCCATTATGAGACGTGCCGGAAAGAAAGAAGAAAAGAAGATAGATGAGAGCAATGTAATCATCAAGCATGACATGAAGATTGATCGTGAAAGTAGACGAGTTTTCATTGAAGAGAAGGAGATTAATCTTACTGCAAAAGAGTTTGATTTGTTAGAGATTCTTGCGACAAATCCGGATAAAGTCTATAGTAGAGAGCAACTTTTGAATCTTGTTTGGAAATATGAGTACGCCGGTGATGCAAGAACTGTGGACGTACATATCAGACGTTTGAGAGAAAAGATAGAAAAGCTTCCTAGCAATCCAAAATATGTCTTTACGAAGTGGGGAGTGGGTTACTATTTTAAGGGATAAAATTATAAAATTTAAAAGTCTTCGGTTTCGAATTGTAGTGCTGCTTATCTTGGTAAGCAGCATCCCTTGTTTTGCAATCAAAGAAACCATCTTACAAAAATACGAGGATCGTGCAGTAGCTTGGAGAACTGCTGAGATTCAAAACCAATGTACGATTTTATCAAATCAGTTAAGTGCGGCCAATTATCTGAAGGAACCGATTTCAGAGGTTATCAATGCTGAATTGTCACAGTTGTCAAATGTATATGATGGAAGAGTCATGGTGATTGACGAAGAATATCATATTATCAAGGATACCTTTGGTGTAGAAGCAGGAAAGACCATTCTTTCACCGGATGTGATTCAGTGTTTTTCGGGAACTGCAACAAGTCATTATGACGGGGAGAACCGTTATATCGAAATCACAACACCGATTATGGAAAGAGAGAATGAGAAAGCTCATGTGAAAGGTGTTATATTAGTCAGTATATCTACGGACATTATTCACGACACATTGACTGAGTTGGAAAGCAAGGCAAATCTGTTGTTTTTAATGGCTATGCTGGTTGTAATCGTGGCAGGGGCATTTTTTGCGCATGTTATGGTGAAGCCTTTTGAAAAAATTGCACAGGTGATTGAGGATATTACAGAAGGGTATGATAGTGATAATCTCCATGTGGATACATACACGGAAACGGTACAGATTTCGGAAGCGTTTAATAAGATGCGCAGTCGCATGAAGGTGCTGGATGATTCCAGACAGGAGTTTGTTTCCAATGTGTCCCATGAGTTGAAAACGCCTCTTACCTCCATGAAGGTTTTGGCGGATTCCTTGCTCGCACAAGGGGATGCACCAGTGGAGTTATACAAGGAATTTATGGGTGATATCACAGAAGAGATAGAGAGAGAGAACAAGATTATCAATGATTTGTTGTCTCTTGTAAAGATGGATAAGACCGCTGCAGATTTGAATGTCAAGTCAGAAAATATTAATGAAGTGGTGGAACGTATTTTAAAACGTCTTAGACCTATTGCAGCACTCCGTAATATCGAGTTGGTATTTGAAAGTTTTAGACCGGTGACTGCGGAAGTAGATGAGGTAAAGTTTTCCCTCGCCATTTCCAATCTGGTTGAGAATGCAATTAAATATAACAAAGAAAATGGATGGGTTCAGGTGTCCCTGAATGCAGACCACAAGTACTTTTATGTAAAGGTTGCAGATTCTGGTATGGGAATACCACAGGAATCCTTAGATCATATCTTTGAGCGTTTTTACCGTGTAGACAAGTCACATTCCAAGGAAATCAGTGGAACCGGTTTGGGACTGGCTATTGCAAGAAATGCGATTATTACCCATCGTGGAGCTATTAAGGTACACAGTGAAGAGGGAGAAGGAACTACATTTACTGTGCGTGTTCCTTTGAACTATATTGCATAAGGAGGAGAAACATGAAAAAGAAAATATGTATGATCCTCTTTCTGATAGGAGGCTTTTTGTTTGCAGGCTGTTCTAAAGAGGAGAAAGGAATTGCCACAAATATTTATTACATGAATCCGGAAGGAAACGCGCTGGTACAGGAAGTGTATTTTCGTCAGGAAACGGATGGAGAAAAGGCAGTTGAAGAGATATTTGAGGTATTAACAAAACCTACAGATTTAAAAGAATTCCAGTCTGCTATTCCACAGACAATTGAAATTGAAGGAGTGCGGTTGGAAAAACAAAAACTGGAAGTGTCCTTTAATAATGAGTATGATAGGTTGGGGAAAAGTACAGAGGTGTTAATGCGAGCAGCCATTGTTCAAACGATGGTACAACTTCCTGACGTGACGTATGTTTCTTTTTATGTTGGAAAAGAACCACTAAAGGACACGTCGGGGCAAGCAATCGGCCTTATGTGTGCAGAGGATTTTGTACAAAATACAGGCTTTTCGCTGAAAACCTATCAGGAAATGGATTTGAAATTGTATTTTGCTGATAAAGATGGCATGAAGCTTATAGCTGAAAAGCATGAAGAGGTGCATTATAACATCAATACTTCTATAGAAAAACTGGTAGTAGAACAGCTGATGAAGGGGCCGCATTCGGATAAAAGAAGTGGCACCATTCCAAACACAGTCAAACTGTTAGGAGTGTCGGTGAAGGATGGCATTTGTTATGTGAATTTTGATTCGGCATTTTTGACAGAGGGATTTAATCAAAAGCCGGAGGTTGCCATCTATTCTATTGTGAATTCCATTATTGCCAATGGCAATACTACAAAGGTTCAAATCTTAGTGGATGGTTCCGGTGACGTCTCTTTTAAGGGGACCATAGATTTAAACGAACCGCTGGAGTGGAGAGCGGATTTAATAGAGGAGTAGGAAATGAGAAAAAGGCCATTATATATATTCTGTCTGGCCTTCTTGATTTTGAGAGGTATTCTGCTCCTGTTGACAGATGGGGAGACTTTGGGAGAAGTCCCCCATTCTTCTTTCTTTTTTAAACAACAGAGTGGGCAGGAAGTACTGATTCAAGGTCAGATATACAAAAAGAGAAACACATCTAATATTCAAATGCTATATCTGAAAAACAATTCTATTTTTCAGGGAAAACGTTCTTATTATGAACCCAATATTTTAATCTATGATGATACATTTGCAGAACTTCCCATTGGTAAGGAAGTTTGTATCAGAGGAAAACCGGAAAACTTTGAGAAAGCGAGGAATCCTGGGAATTTTGATCAGCAACTGTATTATGCCAAACAAAATATGTATGGTTTTGTGTGGTGCGAAGAAATCATTTCCATATCGGGCAGAGAAAACCAGTTATTGGAAGGACTTTATGAGTTTAGAAGCAGGTGGGGGCAGGCAATTGTCTCAAATATGAGTGAGGGAAATGGGGCGGTCTTAAGCGCCATGTTATTGGCCGAAAAGTCGGAAATGGATGGAGAACTTAAGGAACGATATCAAAAAAATGGATTGTCTCATCTGCTGGCAATCTCAGGATTACATATTTCCTTTATCGGTCTGGGAATTTATCATCTGCTTCGAAAAGTGAGAATGTCCTATGTGGGTGCAGGTGTTTGGGCAATCTTGATTTTAAGTGTCTATGTACTCATGATTGGGTTTTCTGTGTCGGTGATACGTGCCTATATGATGTTGCTTCTTCGAATAGGAGCAGACATTGGGGGACGGGTATACGATATGCGAACCGCATTGATGTTGTCAGCTGCCGTGATTGTGCTGTATCAACCTCTATATCTTACAGATGCCGCCTTTTACATGTCTCATGGGGCAATCTTAGGGCTTATCTATATTTTACCGGAGATGCAAAAGATTTTCTCGTTAAAAATAAAATGTCTGGAGGGATGTTTTGCAAGTGCTGCCATTCATGTAGCTCTGTTTCCGGTGTTATTGTGGTTTTACTATGAGTTTCCAGTGTATTCCATTTTTATGAATATAGTGGCGATTCCGTTGATGACAGGAATACTTGGGTTTGGAATGATTGGAAGTATGGGAACATTCTTTTTTGGAAACTTTGGCTGGATTCTTCTGAAGCCATGTGATTGGATGTTGTCCTTTTTGGATTGGTTTGGGAAGTTGGGATGCAGACTTCCCTTTTCTAGCATCGTGTTTGGCAAGCCCAATTGGTGGGAAGTAGGGATTTATTATATTCTGTTGCTTACTGGATGCTTATTATTAAAAATGAATAAAAGAAAGTTTGTACTCCTTTTTACTGTGCTGAATGTGCTTCTGTTTATAAAGTTTCCGGATGGAAATATGCAGGTTACCATGTTGGATGTAGGGCAGGGAGACTGTATTTTTGTAAAGGGTCCAAAGGGAAGCACATATCTAATAGACGGTGGAAGCAGTGATGTGGAGCAGGTTGGAAAGTATCGGATGGAATCCTTTCTAAAATCTCAAGGAGTAGGAAAGCTGGATTATGTATTTGTTTCTCACGGAGATTTGGATCATTACAATGGTATCAAGGAAATGATGGAGCGACAACTGCTGGGAGTGAAGATAGAACGGCTTGTGTTGCCTGCTAATTATGAACGGGATGAGAAACTTTTGGGAATTTTGCAGCTTGCCAAGGAAATGAGAATTGACGTATTGATGATAGAGGGAGACCAGATGATTTCCGAAGGGGAATTAGAAATCCGGTGTCTGCAGCCTGAAAAGAATACCGTCTTAGAAGGAAACGCCGGTTCCATGGTGTTGGAGGTTTCCTTTGAGGCATTTGACATGCTTTTTACAGGTGACGTGGAAATGGAAGGGGAGATACAATTGGAAAAGAAGCTGCATGGAAAATCCTATGATGTGATAAAGGTGGCCCATCATGGCTCGAAGAATTCTACGAAAGAATCCTTACTGGAAATTGTAAGACCGAAAGTTGCCTTGATTTCTGCAGGAGAACATAATTCCTACGGACATCCCCATTCAGAAACCATAGAGAGACTTGAAAAATGGAATTGCCGGATATATCAGACACTAGAACAAGGGGCAATCATGTTGAAAACTGATGGGGATTTCATTGACATTTTTCCCAGTTCCATTTAGACTAGAAGAGGTATAGCATAAGATTTGGGAAAGGCACATGGAATATGAAAAGTCTGAACGAAGATTTGAAGACGGGACAATTTAATAATGTGTATCTGCTTTATGGGGAAGAAGACTATCTTAAAAAGCAGTACAAAGAAAAATTGCGTAATGCAATGCTTTCTCCAGATGACACCATGAATTTTGCATATTATGAGGGCAAAGGAATCAACGTGAAAGAAGTCATAGATTTGGCGGAGACCTTGCCGTTTTTTGCAGAACGCAGACTCATAATTATGGAGGATACAGGGTTCTTTAAGAATGCCACTCCGGAGTTTGCGGATTATATCAAGGAAATGCCGGAGACCACAGCCATGATTTTTGTGGAAAGCGAAGTGGATAAGCGGGGAAAACTTTTTAAGGCAGTACAGGGAAAAGGACGTGCTGTAGAACTGGGACGGCAGGATGAGAGCACCTTGCTCCGCTGGATTTTGGGAAACGTAAAAAAAGAAGGAAAACAGATTTCAGAGGCAACCCTGCGATATTTTCTTACCAAGGTGGGAACCGATATGGAGAACATTCAGAAGGAACTGGAAAAACTGTTTTGCTATACATTGGAAAGAGATCAGATTACTACAGAGGATGTAGAGGCCATTTGTACCACACAGATTACCAATCAGATATTTGACATGGTGAGTGCGGTGGCAGACAAGCAGCAGAGAAAAGCTTTGGATTATTATTATGATTTATTGGCGTTAAAAGAGCCGGCCATGCGTATTTTGTTCTTGTTGACAAGGCAATTCAAACTCTTACTTGAGGTGAAGGTGCTAACGAAGCAAGGATTTGACCGAAAGGATATTGCAAGTAAAACGGGACTTCATCCATTTGTGGTGGGAAAATATCAGGAGCAGGCGAAGAACTTTTCCAAGAAGGAATTGCGGGCGATTATGGAAGAAAGCGTTGACATTGAAGAGTGTGTGAAGACCGGACGCCTTAGCGATACCCTTGGAGTGGAATTGTTTATTATGAAATATTCGACAAAGTAGGACATAGATGGAGGAAAGAAAATTGGCAGGAATTGATCAGAAGAAGATACGAAATTTTTGTATTATTGCGCATATTGACCACGGTAAGTCGACCTTGGCTGACCGCATCATAGAGATGACGGGACTTCTTACCAGCCGTGAAATGCAGGCGCAGGTGCTTGATAACATGGATTTGGAGCGTGAGCGTGGGATTACAATTAAAGCTCAGGCAGTACGCATTGTTTATAAAGCGAAAGATGGAGAGGAATATATTTTTAACTTGATTGATACACCAGGACATGTGGACTTTAACTACGAGGTTTCACGAAGTCTTGCAGCATGTGATGGTGCAATTCTTGTGGTAGATGCAGCCCAAGGAGTGGAGGCGCAGACATTGGCAAATGTTTACTTGGCATTAGACCATGACTTGGATGTTATGCCGGTTATTAACAAGATAGATTTACCAAGTGCAGAGCCGGAACGTGTCATTGAAGAGATTGAAGATGTGATTGGAATTGAAGCAGAAGATGCACCAAGAATTTCAGCGAAGGTTGGTTTGAATATCGAAGAGGTATTGGAACAAATTGTAGAAAAAATCCCGGCACCAGCCGGAGATGCATCAGCACCTCTTCAGGCATTGATATTTGACTCGGTATACGACGCTTACAAAGGAGTTATCGTATTTTGTCGAATCAAAGAAGGCGCTGTAAAAAAAGGTACTAATATTAAGATGATGGCAACTGGTGCAACTGCGGAAGTTGTAGAAGTAGGATATTTTGGCGCAGGTCAGTTTATTCCTTGTGAGGAGCTTTCAGCAGGGATGGTTGGTTACATTACAGCCAGTCTTAAAAATGTAAAAGAAACCCGTGTGGGTGATACAATTACAGATGCAGACAGACCATGTAACAAACCCCTTCCGGGTTACAAGAAAGTACAGCCAATGGTTTATTGCGGAATGTATCCGGCGGATGGTTCTAAGTATCAGGACTTACGTGATGCCTTGGAAAAACTCCAATTGAATGATGCAGCACTTCAGTTTGAACCGGAAACCTCCATTGCATTGGGATTCGGATTTCGTTGTGGATTCCTAGGGCTCCTACATTTGGAAATTATTCAGGAACGATTGGAGCGGGAATATAATCTGGATCTGGTAACGACTGCACCGGGTGTTGTTTACAAAGTGCATAAAACAAATGGTGAAGTGATTGAACTTACCAATCCATCCAATCTTCCAGAGCAGACAGAGATTGATTATATGGAAGAGCCTATGGTGAAAGCTGAGATTATGGTTACATCCGAGTTTATCGGAGCAATCATGGATTTGTGTCAGGAACGCCGTGGCGTTTATCAGGGCATGGAATATATTGAAGAGACGAGAGCGGTACTTCGCTATCATTTGCCACTGAATGAAATTATTTATGATTTCTTCGATGCACTGAAATCTCGTTCTCGTGGTTATGCGTCTTTTGATTATGAAATGTTGGGATATGAGAAATCCGAACTTGTGAAATTGGATATTCTCATTAATAAAGAAGAAGTTGACGCTCTTTCTTTTATTGTTTTTAGTGGAAGTGCTTATGAGCGTGGCCGCAAGATGTGTGAGAAACTGAAAGATGAGATTCCAAGACATTTGTTTGAGATTCCGATACAAGCAGCTGTGGGAAGTAAGATTATTGCCAGAGAAACCGTAAAAGCTATGCGTAAAGACGTGCTTGCAAAATGTTATGGCGGTGATATTTCCCGTAAGAGAAAGCTTCTTGAAAAACAAAAAGAAGGAAAGAAGAGAATGCGCCAGATTGGAAATGTAGAGATTCCACAGAAGGCGTTTATGAGTGTGTTGAAGTTGGATGAAAAGAAGTAAGAATTTAGAACTTTATATTCATATTCCGTTTTGTGTGCGGAAATGCGCATACTGTGATTTTTTGTCAGGACCGGCAGATGATAGGACGATTGAGCATTATGTAGAAAAGGTAATAGATGAAATAGGTGCTTATGGAAACTCTGATTCTTTCAGTGACACTATGGTTACAACTATCTTCCTTGGAGGTGGAACGCCTTCCATACTGAGTGGAAGGCAGATGCAACGAATTATGGATTCTGTCAGAGCGAATTTCAGCATTGCAGAAGGTGCGGAAATTTCCATGGAAGCGAATCCGGGAACGGTAACGAAAGAAAAATTGGTTGCGTATCGCCAGGCAGGCATTAACCGTATTAGTTTTGGTTTGCAGTCTACAAACAACGAAGAGTTGAAACTGCTTGGGCGAATTCATACCTATGAGGAATTTTTGGAAAGTTATGGACTTGCCAGGGAGTGTGGATTTCATAACATCAATGTGGATTTAATTTCAGCCATTCCAGGACAAACCCAGGAAAGCTGGGAGGAAAGTATTAGAAAGGTTCTGGCACTGGAACCGGAGCATATTTCTGCATACAGCCTGATAATAGAAGAAGGCACTCCTTTTTTTGAAAGATATGGGGAAGGTGCAGAAGGAGAGCATTTACTTCCATCAGAAGAAGACGAGAGAGAAATGTATCGTTGCACGGAAGAAGTGCTGGAAGAAGCCGGCTACCATAGATATGAGATATCCAATTATGCAAAGGAAGGCAGAGAGTGTCGGCATAATTTGGGATATTGGGAGAGAGAGAATTATCTTGGAATTGGACTTGGGGCTTCTAGTTTGGTGGACAATGTACGATATAAAAACACAGATGAATTGAATTATTACATGGGGCATGCAAGTGAGTTGTCTAAAATTCAAGAGGATAAAGATGTGCTTTCTCGTAAAGAGCAAATGGAAGAATTTATTTTTTTGGGTTTGCGAAAAATAAAAGGTATTTCTATAGAAGAATTTGAAAAGATTTTCGGTGATTCACTAGAAAAATGTTATGGTGACAGTATCAAACGTATGCAAGAGAAAAAAATGCTTGTGAGGGAAGAGGGTTTTCTTAAACTGACGAAAAAGGGAATTGATGTCAGTAACTATGTGTTTGCTGAGATATTGTATGAGGAATAAGTTATAGAAGAAAGGGCAGTTACATGAAGGTGTGGCTGTCTTTTTTTGCCCCCAAAAGTTACTATTCAGCCATACAGCTCGAATACGCTACGCTTCTTCTCGCTCCGGCTAAACGCCATATGTCAAATATATGTATTGAGGACTTACATGCGAGCATGACGCCTTCAATACATATATTTGTCGCATGGCGGAATAGTAACCCGAAAAATCTAAAAAATGTATAAACATAGTTGACAAACGAAAAGCATGGTGTTATCTTAATAAACGAAGGTATTAGCACTCGAAACAAAAGAGTGCTAATAAATAAACTGAGGAGGTTGACATGGCACTAAATCAAACACTTGATGAACGTAAAAAGAAGATTTTGCACACCATCATCAAAACCTATTTGGAAACTGGTGAACCGGTTGGTTCCAGAACCATTTCGAAATACACGGATTTGAATCTTAGCTCCGCAACTATTCGAAATGAGATGGCAGACCTTGAAGATTTGGGTTACATCATTCAGCCTCATACATCAGCAGGACGTATTCCTTCCGATAAGGGGTACAGATGGTATGTAGATATGCTGATGGAAGAAAAAGAGCAGGAAGTAACCGAGATGCGGGAACAGATGCTTGAGAAAGCAGATAAGATGGACCAAATCTTAAAACAGGCAGCAAAGGTTCTGGCATCTAGCACAAATTACGCGACGATGGTTTCCGCTCCGACTTATAATCGAAACAAATTGAAATTCATTCAGTTGTCTCAAGTAGATGATAACCAAATCATTGCAGTCATTGTAATGGAAGGGAACATCATCAAGAACAAGATTGTGACGGTTGAGGAAACGCTGAGCAATGAGACATTGTTAAAACTTAACATGTTGCTTAACACCGCTTTGAATGGCATGTCAGTGGAAGAAATCAATCTTGGTATGATTGCAAGATTAAAAGAACAGGCAGGAAGTCATAGCGAAGTGATTGGTGATGTACTTGACGCAGTAGCTACCACCATTCAAGTAGACAATGATATGGAGATTTATACCAGTGGTGCAACAAACGTATTTAAGTATCCGGAGTTAAGCGATAGCCAGAGTGCAAAAGAGATTATCAATGCATTTGAAGAAAAGCAGCTTCTTCAAGAGATTGTGACAGAGACTCTTTCAAAAGAAGAGAACAAGGGCATCCAAGTTTACATCGGGAATGAAGCGCCAGTGACGTCTATGAAAGATTGCAGCGTGGTTACTGCAACTTACGAATTGGGCGAAGGTATGCAGGGAACCATAGGTATTATCGGACCTAAGCGAATGGATTATGAACATGTAATGAAAACTTTGAAAACTTTAATGAATGAATTGGATGAAATATTCCATAAAGAACATTAGAAAGGTGGAAAGTTCCATTGGAAAAAGAAATGAATCAAGAAGTTGCATCTGAAGTGATGGATGAAGTAGTGGAAAGCACAGAAGAAGTGGTGGAAAACGCTGAAGACAATGTGGAAGAAACTACAGAATGCCAAGAAGCTGCAACACAGGAAGAAGCAGAAACAGAAGTGGAGGACGCTGAAGATTCTGAAGAAACTACTGAAAAGAAAAAAATATTTGGTCGCAAGGCAAAGAAGGATCCAAAAGATGAAAAGATTGAGGAACTTACAGATCGGGTAACGAGACAGATGGCAGAGTTCGATAACTTCCGGAAACGTACGGAAAAAGAAAAGTCGGCCATGTATGAAATCGGTGCAAAGAGTGTAATCGAAAAATTATTGCCAATCGTGGATAACTTTGAAAGAGGTTTTTCCACAGTGGCTGAAGAGGACAAAGAAGATTCCTTTGTGAAAGGAATGGAAATGGTTTACAAACAAATCTTAACAATGTTTGATACCATCGGAGTAAAACCAATTGAAGCAGTAGGACAGGAATTCAATCCGGATATGCACAATGCAGTGATGCATGTGGATGATGAAACAGTTGAAGAGAACATCATCGTGGAAGAATTCCAAAAAGGGTATACTTATCATGACGCAGTGGTAAGATACAGTATGGTAAAAGTGGCAAATTAAAAAATTATATATTTAGGAGGATTTAATCATGGGAAAAATTATTGGTATTGACTTAGGAACAACAAACAGCTGTGTGGCCGTTATGGAAGGTGGACAGCCAACAGTAATCGCAAACACAGAAGGAGCAAGAACAACACCATCTGTAGTTGCATTTACAAAAACAGGAGAACGTTTAGTTGGGGAACCTGCAAAACGTCAGGCAGTAACAAACGCTGAAAAAACAATTTCTTCTATTAAGAGAGAGATGGGCTCTGACTACAAAGTAGCAATTGATGACAAAAAATACTCTCCACAAGAAATTTCAGCTATGGTTCTTCAAAAATTGAAATCAGATGCTGAGGCATACTTGGGAGAAAAAGTAACAGAGGCAGTTATCACAGTACCAGCATACTTCAACGATGCTCAACGTCAGGCAACAAAAGACGCAGGTAGAATTGCAGGTCTTGATGTAAAACGTATCATCAACGAACCAACAGCAGCTGCATTAGCTTACGGTCTTGACAACGAAAAAGAACAAAAAATTATGGTATATGACTTAGGTGGTGGTACATTCGACGTATCCATCATCGAAATCGGTGACGGTGTCATCGAAGTATTATCTACAGCTGGTAACAACAGACTTGGTGGAGACGACTTTGACCAAAAAATCGTAGATTACATCGTGGCAGATTTCAAAGCTGCAAATGGTGTAGACTTATCAGCAGATAAGATGGCTCTTCAGAGAGTAAGAGAGGCAGCAGAAAAAGCGAAAAAAGAACTTTCTTCTGCAACAACAACAAACATTAACCTGCCATTCATCAGCATGAATGCTTCAGGTCCACTTCACTTAGATATGAACCTTACAAGAGCAAAATTCGATGAATTGACACACGATTTAGTAGAAAAAACAGCAGAACCTGTAACAAGAGCACTTTCAGATGCAGGACTTTCTGCTTCAGAACTTGGCCAGGTATTATTAGTTGGTGGTTCAACACGTATTCCTGCTGTACAGGATAAAGTAAAACAATTGACAGGAAAAGAACCAAGTAAAACATTGAACCCAGATGAATGTGTTGCTTTAGGTGCATCTGTTCAAGGCGGTAAATTAGCAGGAGATGCCGGTGCAGGCGATATCTTGTTACTTGACGTAACTCCACTTTCATTATCTATTGAAACAATGGGTGGAATTGCTACAAGATTGATTGAAAGAAATACTACAATTCCTACAAAGAAGAGTCAAATCTTCTCAACAGCGGCAGATAACCAATCAGCAGTAGACATTAACGTTGTTCAAGGTGAAAGACAATTTGCAAGAGATAACAAATCACTTGGTCAATTTAGACTTGACGGAATTGCTCCTGCACCACGTGGAATCCCACAAATCGAAGTAACATTTGATATTGATGCAAATGGTATTGTTAACGTATCTGCAAAAGATTTGGGAACAGGAAAAGAACAACACATTACAATTACAGCTGGTTCAAACATGTCAGATGCTGACATCGAAAAAGCTGTAAAAGAAGCTGCAGAATTTGAAGCGCAAGATAAAAAGCGTAAAGAAGCAGTAGATGCAAGAAATGATGCAGATGCTATGGTATTCCAAACAGAAAAAGCATTAAGCGAAGTTGGTGACAAGATTGATGCTACTGAAAAAGCAGCAGTAGAAGCTGATATTCAGGCACTTAAAGACATCTTGGCACAGTCTACTCCAGACAACGTAACAGATGCTCAAGTAGAAGAATTAAAAGCCGGAAAAGAAAAATTGATGGCAAGTGCACAAGCATTGTTCACAAAGATGTATGAGCAAGCAGGCGCAGCAGCAGGAGCACAGGGTGCAGGTCCACAGGCTGGTCCGGCTCCGGAAGGCTTCAATGGAGATGACGTTGTAGACGGAGACTACAAAGAAATCTAAAGTATAAGAGATAGTTCTGCGGAATGTGGCAAGAGTCAGGTTTCGCAGAATTTCCTTGGTTATAGGAACATAGAAAGGCAGAATAATTATGGCTGAAACAAAAAGAGATTATTATGAGGTGCTTGGAGTCGATAAAAATGCAGATGACGCAGCACTGAAAAAAGCATATAGAGCCTTGGCTAAAAAGTACCATCCGGATGTAAATCCGGGAGATGCGGAGGCGGAAAAGAAATTCAAGGAAGCTTCCGAAGCATATGCAATACTTAGTGATCCAGAAAAACGTCGCCAATATGACCAGTTTGGTCATGCGGCATTCGAACAAGGTGGCGGTGCAGGCGGCTTTGGCGGCTTTGACTTTAATAGTATGGACTTTAGCGATATCTTTGGAGACATATTCGGAGATTTCTTTGGGGGAGGTTCTCGTCGTGGAGGGCGTGCCAATAATGGTCCAAGGCAAGGAGCCAGCATTCGCAAGGGAATCCGTATTACTTTTGAAGAGGCAGTATTTGGCTGCGAAAAAGAGATGGAAGTGGTTTTGAAGGAACCATGTAGCACTTGCAACGGTTCGGGGGCAAAACCAGGTACCTCTCCGGAGACATGCCAAAAATGTGGTGGTAGAGGTCAGGTAGTGTATACCCAGCAATCCTTCTTTGGAACAGTTCAGAATGTACAGACCTGTCCGGATTGTCATGGCTCAGGGAAAGTAATCAAAGAAAGATGTTCGGACTGCGGTGGAACCGGATATGTTTCTCAAAAGAAGAAAATTTCCGTTTCCATTCCGGCAGGTATCGACAATGGTCAAAGCATTCGCATTCGTGAAAAAGGAGAACCGGGTATCAACGGTGGTCCACGAGGCGATTTACTTGTAGAAGTAACGGTATCCAGACATCCTGTATTTGGACGTCAGGATATGCATATTTTCTCAACAGCGCCAATTTCATTTGCACACGCGGCGCTTGGTGGAGATGTGCGCATTCAGACTGTAGATGGAGATGTACTCTACAATGTTGCTCCTGGTACAAAGACGGATACAAAAGTTCGTTTAAAAGGAAAGGGTGTACCATCTGTTCGCAATAAGAGTATACGAGGCGACCATTATGTAACATTGGTAATCCAGACTCCTGAAAAATTAAGTGCAGAAGCAAAAGAAGCACTTCGCAGATTCGATGAATTGACAGGGAATTCGCTGAATCAAGGAAAAGAAGGGGAGTCCGACAAGAAAAGCAAGAAAAAAGGATTCATGGATAAAGTGAAAGAGGCTTTTGAAGATTAGGGAGATATCACATGCTCGTTTTAAATAAGAATGATATTAAAAAATCAGTAGATTTAAATGGAATGATGGATCAGATTGAAGTAGCATACCGTATTTTTGGTGCGGGAGAATTTTATATGCCACCCAGACCAACGGTATGTCATGATAATAAAACGCTGATTTACATGCCATGTTACACTGAGAAGAGTCTTGGAACAAAAATGCTAACCATTTTTCCGGAAAATTCTAAATTAGGGTTGCCATCTATTGATGGACTGGTAATCTTAAATGATTTAGAGACGGGAAAGACATTGTCTGTGATGGATGGACAGACAGTAACAGCATATCGCACAGGAGCAGTTGGAGGAGTTGGTATTCGACATTTGTCCAGAAAAGATTGTCACACAGTAGGGATTATGGGTGCAGGGGTCCAAGGGTTCCATCTGGCGCTCTATGCATGTGCGGCAAGAGAGATTCATACAGTCTATGTATATAACCATAGTAATCGTGATCTCACTGATTACTTGGAACGACTTAGAAAAGCCATTGATAATCCGAAGGTAGAAGTGAAACAGTGTGATACCGTAGAAGAATTGGTTGTAAACAGTGAGATTATCTGTACTGCAACGCCGGCAGAGAAAGCCGTCTTGCCAAATGACAAGTCGATGCTGGAAGGCAAATGTATTATTGCAATCGGTTCTTATACACCTACTATGAGAGAGATTCCGGATGTGATTTTTGATTTGGTAGAGAATGTTTATGTGGAATTAGAATACGCCTGTGAAGAAAGTGGGGACCTTAGTCAGCCGCTGGAAGAGGGAATTCTTACTATGGACAGAGTGAAACTGATGCATGAATTAATTGCACAAGGCAAGAGTGTAGAGGAGTTTTCCAAGAAGACAACCTATTTCAAATCAGTTGGTATGGGACTGTTCGATATTTGTATTGCACAGAAATTATATGACAGTGCAAAAGCAAATGGATTTGGACAAGAGATTGAGTTTTAAAAGGAGATAATTATCATGAGAGTAGTAGCAACAGAAAAAGCGCCAAAAGCATTGGGACCATATTCCCAAGGATATGTTCACAATGGTATTTTTTATTCGGCAGGGCAGATTGCAATCAATCCTGCAACAAATGAAGTAGAAACTACAGATATTGTAGGTCAGACAGAGCAAGTTTGCAAAAATATGGGAGCAGTTTTAGAAGCAGCCGGTACTTCATTTGATAAAGTATTAAAGACAACCTGCTTTTTAGCAGATATGGGCGATTTTGCGGCATTTAATGAAGTATATGCAAAATACTTTACTTCAAAACCGGCAAGAAGCTGTGTTGCAGTAAAAACATTACCAAAAAATGTACTTTGTGAAGTAGAAGTAATCGCAGTTGTAGAAGAATAGGAAGTGAATGTAGATGTCAGAACAACAAAACAATTCATGCTCCGCAGAAAGCTGTTCCAGTTGTGCAAGTGCGGGGACGTGTCCAAGTAAAAAAGTAGATATGAGGATTCCGGCAAATGAATACACACAGGTGAAAAAAGTCATCGGTGTAGTTAGTGGAAAAGGTGGCGTAGGAAAATCCATGGTAACCGCATCTCTCGCAAGGTTGATGAGAGAACAAGGTTATTCTGTGGGTATTTTGGATGCAGATATTACAGGACCATCTATTCCGAAAATGTATGGAGTTCATGAGCATGCAGTAGGGAATGAATTGGGAATGTTCCCATGCGTGGCCCAGGACGAGACAAGAATTATGTCAGTGAATCTGCTATTAGAGTCGGAAGATATGCCGGTTATCTGGCGAGGTCCGATTATTGCAGGTGTAGTAAAACAATTTTGGGAAGAAGTTCTTTGGGGCGATTTGGATTACCTGTTTGTAGACATGCCTCCTGGAACAGGGGACGTTCCACTTACCGTATTCCAATCCCTGCCGCTTGATGGGGTTGTGATTGTTACGTCACCACAAGATTTGGTACAGATGATTGTGAAAAAGGCTTTCTATATGGCGCGACAGATGAATATTCCGGTGCTTGGAATTGTAGAAAACTATAGTTATTTACAATGTCCAGACTGTGGCAAGAAGATTTCTGTATTTGGGGAAAGCAAGGTAGATGAGATCGCAGCGGAACTTGGTATGGAAGTTTTAGGTAAGATGCCGATTGATCCTGAGTTGGCTAAGATGGTAGAGGATGAGAAATTCTACGAAGTGAAGAATGAATATTTGAAGGACGCGGTAGAGGCGTTAGCATAGGAGGAACATCCATGAAGAAGGGATATGCAGTCATTACCGGTGCCAGCTCAGGAATCGGTACAGAGTTCGCAAAACGTCTTGCAAAAGAAGGATACCCATTGGTACTTGTGGCAAGAAGAAGAGAGCGACTGGAGC
>JAZRON010000062.1:0-3055 GCA_045648725.1 Faecalimonas sp. | reverse complement strand
TCTGAGAGAAAGTCCAGAAACCCAGACGCTCTTAAAATTCCAACTGCCATCATAAGTCCAATGAGTGTTGGCATGATTTTTATAACAGTGCCAAATCCTTTTTTTGCTCCCTTTATAAACTCATCATACACGTTTACTCCCGTTGTGATTCCATATGTAACAATCCCTAATATTATTGCCGGTACGATTAGATTACTGATATATAATAAAAAAGACATAGCGTCCTCCTTCAAAAGAGTACGCTATATCTTATGCGAACCGTTCTTTGCTTATGTACTTATAATGTAAACTCAACTTTTCTTCCCGTATGTTCATATTGGCGATACTTTACTCCTGCTGCATCCATCATTCTCTTGGAAGCTATGGTTGCCGGTGTATCCGCATATTTATCGCTATCGTAAATCACTTCCTTGATGCCGGACTGGATAATCGCTTTTGCACATTCATTGCAAGGGAACAGGCAAACATACAACTTTGCCCCCTGAAGACTTCCGCCACTGTAATTTAAAATAGCGTTCAACTCGCTATGAGCCACATAAAGATATTTGGTCTCCAACGGATTGTCTCCTGTTCTTTCCCACGGAAATTCATCATCAGAACACCCTGCCGGAAATCCGTTATATCCCATAGATAGAATCTTGTTATCCTGGCTTACAATACAACACCCAACCTGTGTGCTTGGGTCCTTAGAGCGCATACCGGAAAGGATTGCAACCCCCATAAAATATTCATCCCATGAAATATAGTCTTTTCTCTTTCCACTCATCCTTTCATCCTCCGTACTATTCAATCATACTGATACGACGCACATGACGCTCATCTCCTGAGAATGGCGTGTTTAAAAATGTATCCACAATTTTTACAGCCAATTCCGGACCAACAACACGTCCGCCTAATGCTACAATATTGGTGTCATTGTGTAATCGTGTCATTTCTGCCGAATAGCAGTCTGAACACAATGCACAACGAATTCCTCTCATCTTGTTTGCAACAATGGAAATACCGATTCCTGTTCCGCAAATCAAGATTCCCTTTTCACACTCTCCATCCAAAATCGCCTGACCTACTTTTTTTGCATAAATCGGATAGTCAACTGATTCCCCGTTGCACCCATAATCCTTATATTCTAATCCTTTTTTCTCTAAATACTTTATAATTTCTAATTTCAACTCATAACCGCCGTGGTCACATCCGATTCCTATCATACGTGCTTTGCCTCCTCATTCAGTTTTGTCGCCAGCTTTCCCACCAGTTTTTTAAGCAGTTCAAAATTCTCTCCATATACATTCAATGGTTGTCCATGAGATGATGGAACTACTCTATCATCCTCTATATACTCGTTTAAAGTATATACATTTTTCACCTGCTCATACTCGGAAACAATTTTCCATTTTTGTGTTTCTTCAAAAGTGAGTACTAACGTGTCCCCATTCAAATCTTCTACATCAAATGGCGTTGCCTCATGAGCCCCCAATGTCATTTGCTGGCTTCGCATAATCGCTTCTGCCTTCTGATTAGCCGGTTCAGGAAAAAGAACCACCATTCCTCTGGAACCAATCTGGTATTCTTGCAGCAACGCTTCATGTCGAAGCAATTCTGCCGCCATCGGTCCTCTACAATTATCACTGTTACTTATGAACAAAATTCTTCGATACTTCTGTAGCCTTGTAATATCTCCAGCTTGTATCGTATGATGACCGGCAGCCTTTTCCAAACGATTCATAATTGCATTTCCAAGACCTTCCTCTTCAAATGCCTCGCTGTAAATATAGCTTACCTCTTCTTCATCAAATTCACGCAATACCTTGTAAAGGTTTTTGGCAATGGAATTCTCATTGTTTCTGGTACCAATGGTTTTCACAACCCCCGTTGTGTAAGCATCCACGGTCTCGCTGGTAGCAATGATTCCAACACGATATCCCAATCGAGTCTGCTCATAGGAAATCTGCTTGATAGCCTTCACAACCTCTTCCGTCTCGCCTTCCACAATCATTAACTGGGCTTTTGGTGCATAATGACGATACTTCATTCCGGGAGCCTTTGGTGCCTCCCCATCTTCTTCTGAAAGCAGCGCCGTATCAACTGCAACCTCTCCAATTACTTCTTCCAACATCTCTTTTGTGATTGCTCCAGGTCTGAGAATCATAGGTGGCTGCGCTGTCATATCTAAAATTGTAGACTCCACACCGATATCTACGCTTCCACCATCTAATATCATATCAATCTTACCTACCAAATCGTCTGCAACGTGTGCAGCACTGGTAGGACTTGGTCTTCCTGACGTGTTTGCACTTGGTGCAGAGACGAATCCACCGCCTGCACGTATCAACGCCAACGCAATTTCATCTGCCGGCATTCTGACTGCCACCGTTTCGAGGCCTCCTGTTGTACCAAATGGCACATGCTTTGTCTTATTAAAAATCAGTGTCAATGGTCCCGGCCAAAACTTATCTATCAAAAGCTTTGCCTTATCCGATACCTGCTCTGCAATCACATCTAATACTTCCGTATCTGCCACATGAACAATCAATGGATTGTCGGATGGACGTCCCTTGGCAGCATATGTTTTCTTTGCAGCTTCCTCATCAAGTGCATTGGCTCCTAATCCATACACAGTCTCTGTCGGAAATGCCACAAGGCCACCTTTTTTCAGTATCGCACCCGCCTTTTCCATGATTTGCTCGTCAATATTATGTTTATCAATGATTTCTACTATCGTTTCCATAAATTTCATTATAACATGAGTGATATAAATATTCAAGCAAACCTATTTTTGCCCAAGCCACATCATAATACCACTACAAATTGTCAACGCCATTTGCTCCTGGTATTCTTCAGAAACCAATTTCTCTGCTTCTCCCGGATTACTCAAAAAACCACATTCTACAATAATGGTCGGAACCTCCGTTTTCTTTAACATATAGAAATCGCTGTTGGATTTGATTTGTCTGGTGTTTTCCGTATCCACCTTTCTCAGTTCCTCCTGCATTAGACTCGCAGCCCCTTTGCTTACTTCAGAACCAGCATAGTAGAAAACTTGTGCTCCTTTTACACT
>JAZRON010000061.1:0-4065 GCA_045648725.1 Faecalimonas sp. | reverse complement strand
AAAGAAATCAAACAAACTAAAGAATCCTTGGAATTGACACCGGCTGACCGCACAGATTTGATTGAAGACTATAAAAAACGTCTTGCAGTATTAGAAGAATTTGCTCCAAAGATGATGGACGCAGATGAAATCAAAGCAATTATTGCAGGTGTGCTTGCAGATTTGGGCATTGATGCACCAACAGCAAAAGATAAAGGCCGTATTATGAAAGACCTTATGCCAAAAGTAAAAGGAAAAGCGGATGGCAAATTGGTAAATGAGATTGTTGGATCATTTTTGGCTTAGTCCATCTCTTAAAAAACATGACCCCTTGGGAAATTCCAAGGGGTCTAATTTCTTTTACTCTTCTGTTACATCTGTTTCTTCTGCCGAATCAGATACCTCTAACCCTTCCTCTGTGGTTCCTTCTGTAGATTCCTCAGTCTCTTCTTTCTTCTGAGTAACCTCTAAGCCTTGAAGATCAATTTTTTTCACTACTTTATCGAAAACTTTGATTTCTGTAGCTTCTTTCCATGCATCTAATACTTCTGTATATTTTTCACTTTGACGTTCTGAAACAATAGTCTCTTTTTGAGCATCTGTAGCTTCTCTGTCAAGAAGACTTGTCAACTGAACAACGTAGTAGCCAGACTCTGTCTCAATCACTTCTGAGAACGCTCCTTCTTCTAACCCGTCTGCTGCCTTAATAACTTCTTCCGGAAGTGATGTGTTCTCTGCATCAAAGGTAAGAGCATTTGACTGTGCACCTGTCTCTGTTGCATATGCTTCCAAGTTACCGTTTGCTTTCGCACCTGCAAGGAATGCATCTGCTTCTGTCTTCACAGCTGCAATTTCATCTTCTGTCATTTCAGAAGTTGTGCCATCTTCAGCAGTCTTTGTTGTTGAGAATGACATGTATTGCATCTTTTTCTGTCTAGCTTCTTCGTCAGATACTTCTGTGTCAACTTCTGCAATAATAGCCTGATACATCTTTTCTCCGATGGTCATCAGTCTTAAAACTTCTTTCACAGTTTCCTTGTCTGCAGAAACTTTTTCTTTTACATCATCTGCATTGGCTTTATCAAATGCATCTGCTGCAGTTTCAATTGCAGCAAGTTCCTCTTCAGAAAGAGTTACATTGTATTCTTCCATGTGGTCTTCCAAAACGAAGAAGTTTTGAAGTGTTGTCATAATGTCTTTTTTATAACTTTCTTCTAATGTCACTCCCTCTTCCTGTTCCTGACTCCAATCCATTACCGTCTCATACTGCACACTTCCAAGCTGCATCTGCTGTTGATAGTTCATGTATGATACATAATACTCTTCAAATGATGGTTGTTGATATCTTGCATAGAAATTAAACATCCCTGCTGTAATCTTGCTATCACCTACCGTCGCTGCAATCTCACTATCTTTAACACCTGCACATCCTACAAGTGATGTCATTGCCAATGCTGCTACTGCTGCAAGTGCAATTATTCTTTTTCTTAAACCTCTCATATTCGGCCTCCTTCGTATTTCCTAACTATACCCCATGATTATACATTCTTTTTCTCAATCATTCAATGATTTTATGTCAATTAATACATTTTTCACAAGTTCGAGAATATCTTCTCCCTTCTCCTTCTTGCTTTTTCCCTTTTTTAAATAGGTAAAATAAGGATTGGTATCCACTGTGAACTGTAAATCTCCCTTGTATTTTTCAAGTAATTCCGGAATCTTTTCTACCTTCACCTTTGCCCGTTCATACATGACAAACTTCACCATTTCGCCTTTTTGCTCCACAGCTTCCACATAGGCACTATGGGCAAGGGCCTTAAGAAGTGCAACATTTAACAATTGTTGCACCTTCTTTGGAACATCCCCAAAACGGTCTATGAGTTCTTCCAGCATATCTTCCATTTCGTTTTCATTTTCAATGCTAGCAATCCGCTTATAGATGTCCAGTTTCTGATACTCATTTGGAATATAAGATGCAGGTATGAATGCATCCACATTCAAATCCACCGTGGTTGTATAACTTTCCTCTGACAGTTCCCCTTTCAGGTGTTTCACTGCCTCATTTAACATTTTACAATACAAATCGTATCCAACTGCTTCCATATGACCATGTTGCTCTGCTCCCAGTAGGTTTCCTGCCCCACGAATCTCCAAATCTCGCATGGCAATCTTAAATCCGGAACCCAAATCTGTAAACTCACGGATTGCGGCCAGTCTCTTTTCTGCCACTTCTCTTAGCAATTTGTCACGACGATATAACAAAAATGCATAGGCCATTCGATTGGATCGACCCACTCGTCCCCGGAGCTGATACATCTGTGCCAATCCAAGTTGGTCCGCATCATGAATAATCATGGTATTGGCGTTAGAAATATCCAATCCCGTCTCAATAATGGTGGTGGATACCAGAACGTCAATCTCTCCATTAATAAAATCTAGCATAATGTTTTCCAGCTTATGTTCGCGCATCTGCCCATGCGCATATGCAACATTAGCCTCTGGAACTAGTTTTTGAATCCGCGCTGTAATCTCGTCAATGTCTTTTACTTTATTATACACATAATACACCTGGCCGCCCCGTGACAATTCTCTTTGAATGGCCTCACGCACCATCTCATCATTGTATTCCATTACATAGGTCTGAATCGGCATACGATCCACCGGCGCTTCTTCCAACACACTCATATCACGAATTCCAATCAAGCTCATATGAAGCGTTCTTGGAATCGGAGTGGCCGTCAGTGTTAACACATCCACATTCTCTTTTAACTTTTTTATCTTTTCCTTATGTTGTACTCCAAACCGTTGCTCTTCATCAATAATCAAAAGCCCCAAATCCTTGAACTGTAAATCGTCGCTGAGCACACGATGTGTCCCAATCACAATATCCACCAATCCACGTTTCGTATCTTCGATTGTCTTTTTCTGCTGGGCAGCCGTCCGAAATCGGCACATCAAATCCACACGCACCGGGAACTCTTTCATGCGTTGCATAAAGGTGTTGTAATGCTGTTGTGCCAAAATGGTGGTGGGACACAGATATACAACCTGTTTATCCTCCTGCACTGCCTTAAACGCTGCACGAATGGCGATTTCCGTCTTTCCGTAGCCTACATCTCCGCAAATCAGACGGTCCATGATTTTTCTGCTTTCCATATCGCGTTTTGTCTCTTCAATGGCAAGCAACTGGTCTTCGGTCTCCTCAAATGGAAACATCTCTTCAAATTCTTTTTGCCATACGGTATCCTCACCATAGACAAAACCTTCCTGTTGCTGACGTGTGGCGTACAGTTCCACCAAATCCTTTGCAATCTCCCGGACTGCACCACGGACTCTAGTCTTGGTTCTATGCCATTCCTGACCTCCCAGTCGGTTCAGCTTCGGTTTTTTCGCATCTGCACTTGCGTATTTCTGAATTAAATCTAACTGTGTAGCCGGAATATAAAGATTGCCGCCTGCTGCATAGGATATCTTCATATAATCCTTTGCCACCTTATCCACTTCAATCTTCTCTATGCCTTGATAAATCCCAAGACCGTGATTCTCATGAACCACATAATCTCCTATCTTCAATTCCGAAAAATTCTGTATCTTCTGACCTTCATAGGTCTTTCTCTTTTTCTTCTTTTTTGTCTTACCAAAAATATCTGTTTCCGAAATCACCATGAACTTCAGCATAGGATATTCATATCCCTCTGTTACATGTCCGTATGTCACCATGATTTCTCCGTCAAGCACCTCTCGGCTCAAATCCTCGCTGTAAAAACTGCTTAGATTATAGTCCCGCAAATCTTCTGCCAGTCGTTTTGCCCTGGTTCTGGAACCCGACAGCAATACAACTCGATATCCTGTCCGTTTTAATCGCTTCAAATCTCTGGTCAGCATCTCGAAACTGTTATTGTAAGGATTCACTCCCTTTGTCTGAAGATGATAGACTTCTCTCGCCCTAAACTCTTTGCATTTTATATCCAACGTAGAAAATCCGATGCCATAAAAATGGTTCATCTTCTCCGCAATCTCTTTTGTGGAAAACAATTTCATCTCCTCGTCCGAAACTTCATATCCACTTTCCATACGGTTAGCCTG
>JAZRON010000060.1:0-2404 GCA_045648725.1 Faecalimonas sp. | reverse complement strand
TTTAAAATTGGGCGCACTTTCACCTTTGCAATTCCATTTTTATCCTTTGGATTACTGAGAGTCGCACTGAGAAAATCTATATTTAAACTATCTTCTAATAATTGCTTTATTTCCTGCATAATTTTCCCCTTATACTTCTTTTCTACATTATTATAGCAAATATTGTTAGAGTGACAAGAAGAGATTTCAATTGTCAGTGGTTTTGTGTGATAAGAATTTCCTATGACACAAAAACGGATACTTTGAATCGTGACATACATTGTCTCTCAAAAGTATCCGCTTTTATTTATATTCAGTCTAAGAACTCTTTAGTTAGCATCCGAATCATCAAATTCAAAATCTTTTTCCGGCAAAATAGCATTCAATAGAATTCCAACGATTGCCGCCATAGCAAGCCCTGTAATAGTAACGCTTATTCCACCGATTGCAAAAGTTGCTCCACCGGTTAAACCAAGTGCCAATACTAAAATAACCGCCGCAACAATCGTGTTACGTGATTTAGCAAAATCCACTTTTGCTTCTACCACATTTCTCACACCAATGGCTGAAATCATACCATAAAGCACGAATGAGATACCACCTACAATTGATGAAGGTACAGAATAAATAATTGCTGCAAACTTCGGACAGAAAGAAAATGCAATTGCGAAATAAGCCGCGATTCTTACCACTTTCGGGTCATAGACTTTAGAAAGTGCAAGCACGCCTGTGTTCTCTCCATAAGTTGTGTTTGCAGGTCCACCAAACAATGCTGACATTGTTGTTGCAAGACCATCGCCCATTAATGAACGGTGAAGTCCCGGATTTGCAATAAAATTCTTACCGCAGGTAGCTGAGATTGCTGACATATCTCCGATGTGTTCCATCATAGTAGCAAGAGCGATTGGCATAATCGCAACAATTGCAGAAATTGCAAGGGATGCGTCCTTTACTCCGCCAAATACCGTTGATGACCATTCAATCGGGAAACCAATCCAAGCTGCTTCTTTTACTTGTGTGAAATCGATTGCGAAACTTTCCACACCAAAACCATTTCCTATAACCATTGCAAGCACATAAGAACCAACAATGCTGACAAGGATAGGAACGATTTTTAACATTCCTTTTGCAAATACATTTATCACGATTACAAGTGCAAGTGTGATAATTGCAAGTGTCCAGTTTGTGGTGCAGTTGTTAATTGCAGATGGTGCTAATCCCAAGCCAATAGCAATAATGATTGGTCCTGTCACAACAGGTGGGAACAATTTCATGACTTTTTTAATACCAACTACCTTAATCACTGCTGCAAGTACCAAATAGAGAAGTCCGGCACAGGCTACACCCAAACATGCATATGGTAACATTTCCTTATTTGCACTACCATCCTCTAACATTGGTGCTACCGCCGCATATCCACCAAGAAACGCGAATGAAGAGCCCAAAAATGCAGGCACCTGAAATTTTGTAAATACGTGGAACAATAATGTTCCCAAACCTGCCATAAGCAGTGTTGTTGAAATATCTAATCCTGTGATAAGTGGAACAAGCACCGTTGCCCCGAACATTGCAAACATGTGTTGAAGTCCAAGAACAAGCATCTTGCTTACTCCCAATTGTCTGGCATCTCTAATGCCCTCTGATTCCAATACTTTGTTTTCTTCCATCTTTCTCTTCCTCCTATTTCGTACCGAAAATACGGTCTCCCGCATCCCCTACACCCGGAACGATATATCCGATTTCGTTCAAATGGCTATCGCATGCTGCACAATAAATATCCACATCCGGATGTGCTTTCTGCAGAGCCTCAATACCTTCCGGAGCCGCAATGGTACACATAAATATGATTTTTCGAGGCCCTCTCTGTTTAATCTGAGAAATGGCATCAATCGCAGAACCGCCTGTAGCAAGCATCGGATCAACTACAAACACATCTCTTTGGTCAATATCTTTTGGCAATTTGCAGAAATATTCAACCGGCTTTAAAGTTTTTTCATCACGGTACAAACCGATATGGCCGATTCTTGCAGATGGAACCAATTGTAACGCTCCATCTACCATACCCAATCCCGCACGGAGAATTGGTACAAATGCAAGCTTTCTTCCGGCAATTTGCTTACATTTTGCTACTGCAATTGGAGTTTCTACTTCTACTTCCTCTAACGGAAGATCTCTTGTCGCTTCAAAAATCATAAGCATGGAGATTTCGTTGATTAATTGACGAAAATCTTTTGTGCTTGTGTTCTTGTCGCGAAGAATGCTGAGCTTATGCTGGATCAATGGATGATCCAAAATTACGACTTTATTTTGCATGATACTACTCCTTTAGACATTTCTTTTTATGATAGCACTTTTGGATGGAAATTACAAGGCGGGGAGAGTATTACGCCACTGGTAATATTTTTTCACTTTTTAATTTGATAAA
>JAZRON010000059.1:0-4689 GCA_045648725.1 Faecalimonas sp. | reverse complement strand
CAACGAAATCCGCCAACATCCTGCCATCGCACGCATGTCAGAACTCAGCAGGCTCAACAACAAACTTCCCCACAGCCACGAATGGCACGCTTTGTACGATGTGGTGGAAACCCATTTCCCCAAGTTCACCAACTTGCGCCAAATGGAAACCATCAGCGAGGCGGAATACCAGGTATGTGTCCTCACCAAACTCCAGTTCGCCCTGCATGAGATTGCGACCCTCACCAACAGCACCAAAGCCCGCCTGGGCATGATTCGCAAACGTCTCTTGGAAAAAATCTTCAACACCACAGAAGGCGGAGCCAAGATGTTCGACCATTGTATGAGGGAATATTAAATTCCACTTGACCCCTTTCCCACCCACGTTAAAGAGGTAGTGCAATGACACTTCCTCTTTTTTTCATCTAAAAAGTCCCATTTCCCCCAGCCAATCACATCCGAAAAACCGCCTTCGAACACTAAAAATGCCCTTAAAACCCTGCCGTTAAGTTTTGTTAACTTACCCTCAACTATCGCTATCCTACTGTTTTTCAATACTTTTACACCCACGTTAACTCTTGTTAAATCTTTTTCTAGGTCACGTCTTACACAATCTTTAACTTTGTAGCGGAAATAGTTCCAAAACAATTTTAAAATTCACACATCATGACCAAGAAAACATTTTTGTTCGTCTGCCTCCTTGGCACTCTCGCACCCGGCACCCATGCGTATAATCACACACACACCATGTAATGTAATGTTGCTGTTGAAAAAGTAGGCAAGTTTCCCTTGCAATAAAAAAGACAAAAAAGAGGGAGGCAATGGATTTATGGATAAAAATAGTTTCAGTTATACTGGGAGAAAAACATTTACCTTATTCGCCAAAATCCGTATATATATAAAACCATTATGACAAAAGTTATTTCCAAATAAATTATGGATATAAGTTCTTAATTAAATGTCCAATATGCAAACACGTCGACATTCTGCATTAGGTTTCAAATCAGCTTTCCTGTCTCATCATACGGGGAGACAGCTACACCCACGTTTAGGAATGCGAAGCATCTATAGCAAACAATACAACAATTTGTGTATCCTCATTTTGAGAGTTACCTTGTTGCTGATATTTTTAACGGTAACATGCAATATGTTTTGCCAAACAAAAATATCAGGGCGTGTGCTTGACAAGAAAGGGCAGCCAGCAGAATGTTTTGCAGCCCTAAGCCTTCCTGGCGAAACTATCGTCAAGACTTTCACCAATGTCGATGAGAATGGAAATTATCTGCTCACTTATACCGGGAAAGCGGACAGTATCTGTATCCGTGTGTATGGTTTCATGATAAACAGTTATACAAAGACCGTACCCAATAAGACTCAAGAGATAAATATCACAGTAGAACAGAAAGAGTTTGACTTAAAGGAAATAGACATCAAGGCAACTCCTGTAACCGTAAAAGGCGATACAACAGACTACCTTGTCAGTTCGTATACACAACAAGGCGACCGTGTAATAGGCGATGTGCTGAAAAAAGTGCCTGGAATAGAAGTTTCAGAAGGTGGTAAAATCAGCTACAACGGCAAGGCCATAAGCAAGTTTTATGTTGAGGAAATGGATATGTTGCAGGGACGCTACGGTTTAGCCGTAAACAACTTGAATGCAGATGATGTCAGCAAGATACAGATTATGGAGCACCATCAACCAATCAAAATGCTGAGGAACAGGAGTTATTCAAACGACATTGCCATAAACCTGAAACTCAAGGACAAAGCAAAAGGGACATATGCCCTGTCCACGGCATTGGGAGGCGGTGTAATGGAAAAACAGCACAACAGTGGCGTAAAAGGTCTGTGGGATGAAGAATTAACCGGAATGTACTTCGGGAAAGACGCACAGACCATGCAGACATACAAAGGAAATAATTCCGGAAATAACATTCTGACTGAACTTGCCAATCAATATGGGGGGAGCGCTCCCTCAACAATCTCGCGTGTAAACATCCTCAAACCGGGTACGCCCAATCTGCCACAAAAAAGATATATGGACAACCAGACACATGCGTTGTCATGCAACTGGTTATACAGATTCAACAAAGAAAAGGAACTGGCCACGGCTGTTGTCTACACACACGACAAGCAACAACGTGAAGGATATACATTTACGGAACTGTACCGCCCCGAAGTTGTTGGAATTGGCATACACGAATCCATTTTATCTAAGGAAAAGAGCAATAGTTTGGAGTTCTCACAGGAATATACAAATAATTCTGAACAATACTATACCAGCAACAAACTTTCCGTACAGACCTCGTGGGACAACGACATGGCGTATGGCCAGACCCACAGTATGGACTACAATGCAATGGTCAATCAAGATATGCATGAAACACCGCTTTCCATATCAGACGCAATGGTAATCCAACGACTCATCGGCGACAATATATTCCGTTTCAATCTACATGCCGGTTATGCGCAATCATCACAGCAACTCAACATAACGGAGCTTGACAGCCTGTTCAGAATGCAAGAACTTATGTCCCGTACATTATCGTTCAAAGCCTTTACCTCTTACCAAAAGGAATTCCGGCACATACAAGGAGAGTACGGACTCAGCACTAATGCAAACATTTATGGCGAAAACGGCACTCTTACCGGAGTGGAAGGTTTGAGCGCTGAGGATTGTAAAAATGATATGTGGTACGGAATATACCGTCTGAACCTTTTCCAAACTTACAAATACCAATATCGCCAGGGATATGCCTCATTAGGACTCCCCATCGCATTGGACATACAGTCATCCAATGATTGTATCAGGCAATCAAAGAATGTTTTTTTCCATCCGGTAATACAACCGACTCTTTCAGCAGACTACAATTGGAACATATATAACACCATACATGGAAACGTCCGATTTGAACAACAGATTGGAGACCTAAACAATCTGTTTAAAGGCTATATAATGGAAAATTATCGGACCATACTTCGAAGCCAGACAGAACATCTGCTATCACAAAAAGTCATAAGGGTTTCTGCCGGATACCGTTATTCCAATGCCATACACCAAATACATTTCAATACGGATGCCGGATATAACCGTACTTGGCGAAATCAAATCGGGACCATTGTGTATGATGGCATATACAGCAACTACGTAATGCAAGATTTGCGCAACAATGCCTCTACCTATACAGCTGGCCTTGGGATTTCAAAAAATTTCTCCCTCATGAAAAGTTATATAAAACTTAACAGCAGATATAATCATAGCGAGAATCCCCGGCTAATAGACGGACAACGTATGCAATATCTTCATCATTCCGGAAACTTTAACCTATCAGGAGCCGTCACACCTGTAAAATGGATGACCTTAGTAGCGGGAGTTGGTGGCATGCTCAGCAAAACCATGAACGAACATACAAAATCGGACATCTTAAAAGATTATATGGGACGCATTTCCATAAGACTATATCCATCAGAGAGCCTTACACTTTTTTTAAGTGGGGAAGGGGCGTATGACAATTGGGGTAAAAAAGACAACATACGCTACTTTAGCGATGCCAAAATACAATACTCATTCAAGAATGCCACACTTACACTGGAAGGCAATAACCTTTTCAACCAAAAGAAATATGTCATGAACAGCAATAACAACATGGATATTTACCATTTGGAGTACGGCTTGCGGCCAAGAAATTATTTAGTGAAATTAAGATTTAAAATACTATAAATATAAGATTATGAAGAATAAATTTTGGTATGGGTTGAAATCCGAATCAGCAATATACCCAGGTCTGAAAAGACTCCAGTTAATTATTGGCATTCTTTCATTATGTGCATATTCCGCGAATAGCCAAGAGAAAAGATTACAAATATTCCAACCTTTGGGTAGGAACACTGGAACGCCGTGTGCTATTGACACCAGTAATATACAAATATATTATGCTTTCTGCGCATCAGACATCCATAATGAAGATACGTACAGGGATCTTTTTTCTTTAGAGATTGGGAAAAAGAACACGAAGTTTTACAGTCAATACCTTGTAAAAGCAGAAGAAGATGCAAATATATGGTCAAAAGCACACCCAAAAGCAGAATCCGCACCAATTTTCCGTCCAAAAGGAAAATATCATAACGGTTGGAGTGAATATCAATATTCACAATGGTTTATTTCTGATGACACACTTACTGAGTATAGTTGCTTTCCTCGTTGGTTAGGAAAATACAATTGCTATCACAAAGAGAGATATCCAGAGCAAATATGGGAGATTGCAAGTGACACCATGACGGTTTGTGGACAACTTTGTCAGAAAGCTGTATGCCGGTTTCGCGGAAGAGATTACGCCGCTTGGTTTACTCCCAATATCCCCATTTCGTATGGACCATGGAAATTTGGCGGATTACCTGGAGTAATTCTTAAAGTCTCAGACAAAGATAATCTTTATTTATTTGAATGTGTAAGAATAAGCACACAAAAAAAGCCTTTGTTTAAGGAAGATTATAGTCGTTATAATGAAATGGAAAGGAGAAAACTCCTCAAACTTCAACGTGGCATAAATGAGGATTATGGCAATTATATTAAATTAACCAATACTAAGACCGGAGAACCTGTACGTATATTTAGTGAATATGAACCTATAGAACTTGAATAAAAGGGTGTCCAGAAAACGATGTGAGGTGAGAAAAACGCATCATCAGACCATGACGGACAATGGATAA
>JAZRON010000058.1:0-5442 GCA_045648725.1 Faecalimonas sp. | reverse complement strand
TTAAATTACTTATCAGGTCTTCGGTTGGGTCATTTATAACTTCTTCTGTTATTTCTTCTAAACTTTCAACCGTCCGCTTTCTAAAGTGGTCTATACACAGATTCTTTGCAATTGTATATAAATAGGGTAGTTCTCTGTCACTGCCAAGATTTAATCCTTGCTTGCAAAAACGAAGAAAGGTTTCTTGTGTAATATCCTGTGCTATTTGATCATCATACATCTTGAAATAGCAATAGCGGTATATTTTGTCATATTGTTCTTCAATATCCATTTTAAGTGAAACCTCCCTTCATAATGTTTAACGGATTAGGACTGCAAAATGTGCGGCTTTTCAAAAAATATTTATATGAACTTGATAGCCACTTGTAACCATCCCTTTTTATATATTTCACACTGCGTGTTGCAAAGGCATTTTCATTAAAATATAAAATACCCGAAAACCCATTATTTCCAAGGGTTTTCGGGCACTTGTTAGCCATTAGATATTATTCCCACTCAATCGTTCCGATTGGCTTTGGTGTTAAATCGAGAAGTACTCGGTTGATACCAGGAACTTCATGTGTGATACGATAAGTGATGTGATGAAGGATTGAATATGGAATCTCTTCAATTGTAGCTGACATAGCGTCTTTTGTATTGACAGCACGGATGATTGCCGGCCAACCTTCGTAACGGCTTTCGTCCTTCACCCCTACACTCTTGATGTCTGGTACAGCAATAAAGTATTGCCATACTTTTTCAGCAAGACCATTCTTGTCGAATTCTTCACGTAAGATAGCATCTGCTTCACGGAGAGCTTCCAAACGGTCACGAGTAATAGCGCCTAAACAACGCACGCCAAGTCCAGGACCTGGGAATGGTTGACGATAAACCATAGAGTGAGGTAAACCAAGAGCTTCACCTACTACACGTACTTCATCTTTATATAAAAGTTTAAGTGGTTCTACAAGTTCAAACTGAAGATCTTCTGGCAGACCGCCTACATTGTGATGAGACTTAACTGCTTTCTTACCTTCTGCCGCTTTGATAGATTCCAAAATATCAGGGTAGATAGTTCCCTGAGCGAGGAATGTAATATCTTCAAGTTTTCTTGCTTCTTCAGCAAAAACTGTGATAAATTCTTTACCGATAATTTTACGTTTGCTTTCTGGATCTAACACGCCAGCAAGTAATCCTAAGAAATGATCAGTTGCATCAACATAAATCAAGTTAGCATCTAAGCCATCCTTGAACATTTTGATAACTCCTTCAGATTCATCTTTACGCATCAAACCATGGTTAACGTGTACACATACCAATTGCTTGCCAATTGCTTTAATTAAAAGTGCTGCTACAACTGAACTGTCAACACCACCTGAAAGTGCTAATAAAACTTTTTTGTCACCAACTTGCTCACGTACTGCTGCTACCTGCTCTGCAATAAATGCCTCTGCAAGTTCCGGTGTAGTAATACGTTCCATTGTTTCCGGTCTTTTGTTTGAATCCATAGATATCTCCTCCTGGTAAAATAAGATTTATTTCATTTATCATCTTTCTGTATTACAAAGTACATTATAATAAATGATTTTACAGAAATCAATTATTTTTATGAGTATTATTTTTCCATATATTTTTCTTTTAAAGCTGCCACAGTCTCGCCGTATACTTTATTCTGTTTCTGTTGCAACACGCTTCTGCGAATCGTTTCTTTCACTTCTTCAAATTTGGAAACCTCTGGCTCATTCTTTGTTTCTACTTTGATTAAGTGATAGCCAAATTGTGTCTTAACAGGACCCACTACCTGTCCTATCTCTGCTGCAAATGCAGCCTGTTCGAATTCCGGAACCATCTGGCCTTTTCCAAATGCGCCCAAGTCCCCACCTCTTTGTCCTGATGGACATGTGGAAAATTCTTGTGCTGCTTCTTCAAAAACTTTTTCTCCACTTGTAATAGCGGCTAAGATTTCATTACATTTTTCTTCGGAAGCCACCAAAATATGCTTTGCGCTTACTGTAGCCCCTTTTTGATATTGTGCCTGATTTGCCTCATAATATTCCTTCAATTCTTCTTCAGTCACTTCAATTCCTTGCAATGTATCGCGCATAGCCATCTGTGCCAACAAATCTCTCTTTGCATTGGCAATCACTTTTTGGAATTCTTCTGTCTCTTCTAATTTATCTTCTTCTGCTTTTTTTGCAAATAAAAATAATGAAACTAATTGTTCAAAACATTGTTCTCTAAACTGTGGGTTTGAAAGATATGCTTGTTGCTCTCTTGGAACCCCTTGCAAAAACAAATCAAATGTTTCTTGTGTAATCTCTTCTCCACCTACTACTGCTAATACTTGTTTGCTCATATGATTATCTCCTTGTAATTTACATTTTTTACGAAACTCATAATACTATATTCCTAAACTATCATGCAATATAATTTTGAAAAATAATGATGCCTATTTATCTTTCTCCACTCCAACCTTCGGACAAATATCCTTCAGGCAACATTTATCACAATACGGTTTCGTTCTGGCCGTACAAACTGCTCTCCCATGATAGACCAATCGATGGCAGAAGTCACTGCCTTCTTCTGGCGGAATAATCTTCCAAAGTGCCATCTCTACTTTTTTTGGCTCCTTGATACCGTCCACAAGTCCCATACGATTTGTCAAGCGAATACAATGGGTATCGGTTACAATGGCAGGCTCTCCAAACACATCTCCCATGATGAGATTTGCACTTTTTCTGCCCACTCCCGGGAGAGCCAAGAGTTCATCAAATGTTCTTGGAATCTGACAGTCATACTTGTCCCTTAAGACCTTCATGCAGGCACTGATGTCTTTCGCCTTACTTCTTCCTAATCCACATGGACGAACAATTTCTTCTATGTTATCCACATCTGCGTCAGCAAGTGCCTTTACGTCCGGATATTTCTCGTATAGCTTTTCCACAATGATATTTACACGTTCATCCGTACACTGAGCCGCAAGTCTTACACTGACAAGAAGTTTCCACGCTTCGTCAAATTCCAGGGAGCATGTGGCATCTGGATATTCCTGACGCAAACGTTCTATGATTTCCAATGCTAATTTTTGTTTCTTTGTCTTAGCCATTTCGACTTCCCCTTCTTCGAATAAAATTCTTCACCACATGATGCGCCCACACGCTGCACATAAATCCAATGATACAGCCTCCAATGATATCCGTTGGATAATGTACACCCACGTACAGTCTGGACAGAGCAACCAAGGCCGCCAAAATAAGGGCCGGAATTCCCACTTTCTTCGGCACCCATTTGTACAGAGCAAACATTGCTGCAAAGGACCCGCCCGAATGTCCGGATGGGAAGGACCTGAATGGAGAAGGTTTGCTAATCAGTGTCACGATTGCTTCATTCACAACGAATGGTCTCGGTCTTGAAAACGCCCCTTTCAAGGTCACGTTAATCATTAAAAAGTCAAATAGCAATGACAACAGCACTGTAAATCCAATCGGTCTTGTTTTCTTAAAAAAGAGTAGTGTAATTCCCATGGCAATCCAAAGTATCCCATCATCTCCAAGATGTGTAATAAACACCCACAAACCATCCAATGCTCCTCTTAAATTTTCTTGTATCCATAAAATAATTGATGCTTCAAACTGATTCATTTTCTTCCTCCTAATGGTATGTTAAATCTGCTTTCTCACAATCTGGTACTCATCTCCGAACTGATAATACGGGCAATCGCGAAATTCCCCTTTTATAAAACGGTACATTTCGTCTTCGTCCAGATTCTTGGTGCAGACATAATATTCGTATTCTTCATCGTATTCATAGTTCATACACGTTTCGCAATTTGACATGGTTTTATCCTCCTCATTTGTTGTATTTTATCACAAATTCATGTTATACTGTAGGAAAATATGCGTAATTTACGAAAGTTTTATATAAAGATTTACTTGAGGAGGAATGGAAATGGCATTACATAGAAATGAATCTGCGGAAAATTATTTAGAAACCATATTAGAATTGAGCCAGCAGTCACCCGCTGTCCGTTCTATAGACATCGCAAATGAATTGGGGTATAAAAAATCTAGCGTCAGCGTGGCTATGAAAAATCTCCGCGAAAAAGGACACATTACAGTCTCTAAGGAAGGTTTCCTAAAGTTGACTAAGTCCGGACAGGAAATTGCAGAGATGATTCGCGAACGCCACCAGCTTCTTACCATGTGGCTGACACGCCTTGGCGTTCCGGAAGACATTGCTTCCGAAGACGCCTGTAAATTAGAGCATGTGCTAAGTGCTGAAAGTTTTGAAGCGATTAAGAAGTTTGCAAATGGGCAAAATTAGAACCCAAAGTAGGCATCAATCCCATTTGCAATCCCTTGCACCATGTTATTCTGCATAGTTGCATCCTGCATTGCCTGGTCTTCTGTTGGATTGCTCATAAACCCAAGTTCTATAATTGTGACAGGCACTTCGCTCCAGTTAATTCCTGTCATCGTATCATTGGATTTCACACCTCGATTGCTAAATCCAGTTGCAACACAATAGGAATCAATAATATTTTTACCAAGGCTATAGCTTGCAGATGCAAGATGGCTTACATAAGGGTTGCTGCTTGACGGCACCAACGTTTCAGCACCGTTTACAGATGCACTTCCTGCGCCATTGGCATGGATACGCACTGCAATATCTGCACCCACACTGGTTGCATATTGGGCACGTTCCATGTTGCTAATATTCACATCATGAGTAGTTCTGGTCATATATACGGTGTAACCCCGATTCTCCAATTCAATTTTCAATTTCAACGAAATATCCAAATTTAATATGTATTCTGCAACGCCTGTTGCCACACCGGAAGTTCCGCCCGTGACACGTGCCTTCATAATCGAAGCCCCCGGTCCGTTAGGCTCTTTTGTGCTATCCCCACGAAGCTGATGTCCTGGGTCGATCACAACAACAGCACTATTCGGGTCACGGCGCTGTCCCGGAATTGCTTCCACTTTTGACGTACTTGGAACTTGTTGTTGCGCCGGTTCTTCTTCAACTTGAGATGGGTCAGCCAAAAATTCTGCGCTCACATATCCTACATCTTCCCCAACTTTTACGTTAGCCCAGCCATTTTCTTCTGAATATTTTAAAAGTTCTGTTCCCTTGGAAATCACCTTGATGATTTCACTGTCTGTATTCGGCTCCTTGCGAAGATTTACATTGGCAGTGGTCTTCATGGCAGTTGCCTTCGAATCGTCTAATTCTTCCTTTTCTTCTGCAACTACCTCCTCCACAGGCTCCTTCTCTTTTTCTTTTTTTTCTACCTTTTCCATTTCTTCTGACACAGGAACTTTATCTGTATTTGTAGACTTGTCCTCTTTCTTTATATTACACAATAAAATAATCCCAATAATCGCTACAATCAAAACAACTGCTATCATGACTGCTATCATTATTTTCTGTTTTTTATCCATCTTTTTCCCTTTCTATTTA
>JAZRON010000057.1:0-1584 GCA_045648725.1 Faecalimonas sp. | reverse complement strand
AATTTCAAATTATGCTGGGTTGAGAACAAATGAGTTTGTGATTGTATGTCGTCCATATTTCCTTAATGAATCGACCAAATCCCTTGACTCTGTTGAGTTCTGCAACTGTGCATCACTTGGAATCCTTGATGCAAAGAATGGCCAGAGTTCTACCGAAACATACACTTTGTCTTTTGTCGGAAAGTTGACTAATGGAAGTATTGTGTTCTGTCTGATGAATTCGGCAGAGTATGAGAAGTGCCACTTGCCATCGAAGAACGAAAGTTCTCCGATCAGGAGGTTTCCGTATAAAAGACGGAAACAACTCTTACGACCATCGTCGAAAGAGAAGCGGTCATCATCTGAACGCCAGAAAAGTGATCGAATAATCTTTTTCATTCTAAAATCCTCATTATCTCATTATACCGATGTTCCAGACACATCTTTATCATCTGAATCCTTTCAGGGCAAAGCATTTTGGAGAATTCAGAGTCGATTATCTTGAACATCTTTGCCAAATCGCATTGCAAAAATAATGCTTTTATTTCATTTTGCGACAGGTAGAACTCATTTTCGTAAATTTTTGACAGTAATTTGAAGTGATTTATGTCATTTTCCCCATCCCAACCTATCTTTGGACGTGAGCCTTTGCAGTATTTCTTGATGAAGGCTTCCGGGTTGTTTTTCAGCCTTTTACGCAAACTCTCGTCGTCATTGTTCCAAAACAGGCCTCGTGCAGTGTCGTAGATTGGTGAGAATCTTGGCTTGAATGATTGTGTTATGGAGCGTATTACGGCCCAATTGTAGAAATGTCTGTCGTTGTTGCCAACCAGTATGTCGAAGAGAAGCATCTTGACGAGTTCCCTCATTATACTCTCTTTCTCGAAAAAGAATTGGTATTCAATTGATTTTTCTACGAACTGAAGCGTAAAGACTTCTCTTGCTCTTTGTTCTTCTTCAATCTTTTCTACCAGATCTTTGTCACCGACATATCCTGCGAATATGTCTGCTCCGTGAACTAATTCCTCGTCTTGTGGATTCTCGAGAAAGTATTTACTGAGGAAACGCAGCTGACCGCCAATGACGGCAAGCGAAGATTCTGCCATTTCTAGACCGAACACTTCTCCAAGTCTACATAAGAGTCTTTCTGTTATGGATTCGGAAGGATACCATTTATGACCTGTCTTTGCTATGTAGAGAGGCCATTTCTTCTGGTGTTGTTTCTTGTAATTGTTGTCCTTGGAGTAGTTGAATATTCTTATAAGGGCTTTGGGAGCATCACCGATTACTGTAACTCCTTTCAGAAGTGTATAGTTGGTGGTTTTGATGACAGGAACGCCCTTGAGAGCGCTCTTGCCGGAATATCTTTCTATATGGTGCTGCGGTATAGGCATAAATTCCATAGTTGTTTCAATTGCAAATGTAAGTGATTTTATGGTCTTTTTCAATATAGTCCTTTCCCGATTGCATTCTCTGCATTCTCTGCACTTTGGGGTGAGGGAATTGGTGGAAGAGTGCGAAGAGTGCAGAGAGTGCAAAGGGGTAGGAATTTATGTTATTTGTAGCGTTTTTCGTAGGTTCCGTAGTCGAGTTTCTTGAAGATGG
>JAZRON010000056.1:0-10897 GCA_045648725.1 Faecalimonas sp. | reverse complement strand
TTCCATCTACTGGCGAGTTCCAAAACCAATTAAACAATGGATCAGCATTGTATGAATTGGTTGGTGAAAAAGTGGCTGCATGGGGCGAATCGCACATGGGTGATGAATACAGTTATGTTGGAGCAGTAGTTGGAGCAACTTATCGGGAGATGGGGAAAGTGGTTCGTAAGGTAATGCGGAAGGCATATATCTTGGTTCCAGGTTACGGTGCACAAGGCGGAAAAGGAAAAGACTTGGTACACTTCTTCAATGAAGACGGACTTGGAGCAATTGTAAACTCTTCTCGTGGAATTATTGCAGCTTACAAACAAGAAGCTTATGCAAAATTCGGTGCTGAAAACTTTGGAGAAGCATCAAGAGCAGCAGTGGAAGACATGGTTGCAGACATCAAGGGCGCACTGGAAAATAGATAATAGGAGAATCGACATGGCAGACAGAAAAAAAGAGAACGCATTGGTTGTTTCACAGGAACAGATTGCAGCAGGTATTTTCAGCATGTGGCTTCGCACAGAGGCGGCAGAGACTGCAAAACCGGGACAATTCATTTCCATGTATACAAACGATGGAACAAAATTGCTTCCAAGACCAATCAGTATCTGTGAAATTGACAAAGAAAATGGACAGTTGCGCGTGGTATATCGTGTAACCGGTGATAATACAGGTACAGAGCAGTTTTCTAAATTGCAAGCAGGAGATACGGTTCCGGTTATCGGACCTTTGGGAAATGGTTTTCCACTAGAAAAAGCAGAAGGGAAGACAGCATTTCTTATGGGCGGTGGAATCGGTGTGCCTCCGATTTTGGAACTTGCAAAGCAGTTAAATTGTAAAAAACAGATTGTTGTAGGATATCGTGATGCACATACATTTTTAAGAGACCAGTTTGAAGAAAACGGCAAGGTGTATATTTCAACAGAAGATGGAAGTGTAGGAACAAAAGGAAATGTCATGAATGCGATTGCTGAAAACGCTTTGACAGCAGATATCATTTACGCATGTGGACCAACTCCAATGCTTCGCGCAATCAAAAACTATGCAGAAGAAAATGGAATCGAGTGCTACATTTCATTGGAAGAAAGAATGGCATGTGGAATCGGAGCCTGTCTCGCATGTGTATGTAAAACCAAAGAAAAAGACCACCATACAAATGTGCACAACAAACGCATCTGTAAAGAGGGTCCGGTATTCTTGTCTACGGAGGTGGAAATCTAATGAACATGAGTGTAAATATCGCAGGCGTAGAATGGAAGAATCCTGTGACAGTTGCTTCCGGAACATTTGGTTCAGGGGCAGAGTTTGATGAATTCGTAGATTTGAATAAGCTAGGTGCGGTGACGACAAAGGGGGTTGCCAACGTACCGTGGTCAGGGAATCCAACACCACGCGTGGCCGAGACCTATGGCGGTATGATGAATGCAATCGGACTTCAAAATCCGGGGATTGATTTGTTTTGCGAAAGAGACATTCCTTTTTTAAAGAAATATGATACTAAGATTATTGTGAATGTTTGTGGACATGCACCGGAAGAATATTTTGCTGTAGTAGAAAGACTTGCAGATGAACCGATCGATATGATGGAAATCAATATCTCATGTCCAAACGTAAATGCAGGTTTCTTGGCATTTGGACAAGATCCAAAGCAGGTAGAGAAGTTAACAGCAGAAATTAAAAGACGAGCGAAACAGCCGGTCATCATGAAGTTAACACCAAACGTAACCGATATTACAGAGATTGCAAAAGCAGCAGAAGCAGGCGGTGCAGATGCGGTTTCCTTGATTAATACTTTGACAGGCATGAAGATCGATATCAATCGCCGTACATTTGCAGTGGCCAATAAGACAGCTGGTGTATCCGGTCCGGCAATTCATCCAATTGCAGTTCGCATGGTATATCAAGTGGCAAATGCAGTCAATATTCCGATCATCGGTATGGGAGGAATTGCATCTGCAGAGGATGCGATTGAGATGATTCTGGCAGGAGCAAGTGCAGTTGCGGTTGGTACGGCTAACTTCCATAATCCTGCAGTTACAATGGAGATTGTAGATGGCATAGAAAACTATATGAAGAAAAATGGATTCCAGTCAGTCAGTGAAATGGTCGGATTGGTAAAGTAGGGGTTTATGAAAAACAAGAGAGTATGGATAATGATTATGGTCGGGATTCTTGCAGTATTTTACGGCTGTGGGAATCAAGATGAAAAAATGCAGAAGACGTCAGAAAATACAGGGGAGGTTCTGACTGCAGATGCAACGGAAATGGATGTAAAGGAAGCAGCCGCAGATGCACCGACAATGGTAGAGTTTGTTGATGCATATGGTGAGACTTATCAGATGCAGGTTAATCCTAACGTGGCGCCAAATCTTTATGACAGCGACGGATTTCTTCACAATGGAAACCGAATGTCATATGGTGGTGAAGATTACAATTATCGTCTGGGTATTGACGTTTCCCATTATCAAGGGGACATTGATTGGGAAAAAGTAAAAGCAGCAGGCATCGAATTTGTATTTGTCCGTTTGGGATACCGCGGTTATGGCCAGGAGGGCGTCTTGAAACTGGATACCAACTTCGAGAAAAATATGAAGGGTGCTCGGGCGGCAGGATTAGATGTAGGAGTCTACTTCTTTGCGCAGGCAGTGAATGAGAAGGAAGCCGTAGAAGAAGCAGAATTTGTGCTGGAACACTTAATGGAATACGATTTGCAAATGCCGGTTGTGTATGATCCTGAGAGTGTTTCGCATGAGGAAGCTAGAACGGACAACGTCACCGGGGAACAGTTTACAAAGAACACAAAGGTGTTCTGCGAAACCATCGAGAAGTCCGGTTATGATGCAATGGTGTATTGTAATATGCCGTGGCAGGCATTCCAATTGGATTTGGAAGTATTAGAGGAGTATCCGATTTGGTATGCAGATTATGAAGAATATCCACAGACACCGTATCATTTTGATATATGGCAGTATAGCAACGAAGGTACAGTGGACGGAATACAAGGGAATGTGGATTTGAATATTCAGATGATAAAGAAATAGTTAGAATATAGGAGGCAAAGAAAATGGAAGCATACAAACAAGAATTTATAGAATTTATGGTAGACAGCAAAGTGTTAAAATTTGGAGATTTCACTTTAAAAAGTGGTAGAAAATCCCCATTTTTCATGAATGCAGGAGGTTATGTAACAGGGGCACAACTGAAAAAACTTGGCGAATATTACGCAAAGGCAATCTATGCAAACTACGGATTAGATTTTGACGTATTATTTGGACCAGCCTACAAAGGAATCCCGATTGCAGTTGTAACAGCCATCGCATTCCACGAATTATATGGAAAAGAAGTACGTTACTGTTCTGATAGAAAAGAAGAAAAAGACCATGGCGCAGATAAAGGAAGCTTCCTTGGAACCAAGTTACAAGATGGCGATCGCGTTGTCATGATTGAAGACGTAACTACATCAGGAAAATCCATGGAAGAGACCGTTCCAAAGGTACGTGGTGCAGCAAACGTAGAGATTCTTGGTCTTATGGTTTCTTTGAATCGTATGGAAGTGGGTCTTGGCGGAAAGGTAAGTGCCTTAGATGAGATCAAAGAAAGATACGGATTTGATGCAAATGCCATTGTTTCCATGGCGGAAGTTGTAGAGCATTTATACAACAAAGAGTACAATGGGGAAGTCATCATTGACGACACATTGAAAACAGCAATTGACGCATATTATGAAGAATATGGTGTAAAATAGTAAGACAGTTTCGATTTAGAAAGGGCGATTTTTTGAACGCGAGAAAAAGGACACAATATCGTATATTAGGAAAAGTTCTATTTGTTTTATATATTATATTTGTATTCTATTTTTTGTTGATTTCTGAAATCTATGGAAGAACCGGAGAGATGCAGGAATACCATTACAATCTGGTTCTTTTTCGGGAAATTAAGCGTTTCTGGAATTATCGTAAGCAGTTGGGAATATTTGCCACAGCTACAAATCTGTTGGGAAATGTTCTCATCTTTCTCCCTTTTGGATTCTTTATGGCAATGGCAAGTAGGTATCGAAGTTTTTTGAGCACCCTTATTTACAGTTTTGCTCTTAGCCTCACCATAGAACTATCCCAGCTTTTTATGAAGGTGGGATGTTTTGATGTAGATGACTTACTTTTGAATACAATAGGTGGAATGTTAGGGTTTGTAACCTTTTTGATATGCAATGTGATAAGGAGAAACTATGCAAAGAAGAAAATATGACAGAAGAAAAGATGATAGAAGAACAAGAGGAAACCGAAAGTATGGACAGGCAAAATTAAAGCACTCAAAAAGGGGTGTTTTATCCAGTGGGATTGCGGCAATGGTAGGAATATTGTTGCTTACTATGGTGGTAACCGCGTATACAAGTGGTGGCACAGCAGGCGCTTACATAGGAGGGCTTGGCATTGTAACTGCGATTTTATCCGGAATCGGTATTTATTTTGGTTTTCGTGGATTGAAAGAGAGAGAGAAGGATTACCTGACATGTAAAATCGGAATAGGGTGTAATCTTTTCTTTCTTGTTGCATTTATTGGAATCTTTTGCAGGGGGCTGTTTTAATGAGTGATGAAAGACAGATAAGAGAACGATACGACCTTACGATAGAAAGGATTCAATCTATTGTAATGGAAGAGACAGTTGCACAGGTGTATCGTCCTTATTTTCAATTAACGGCGAAATTTATTTTGGAAATAGATGGGATTCTCAGGCGTATTCTTACAAAGCCGATGGAAAAATGTACTTTGGAAGAATTACAAAAAGAGAATACAAATATATATAGTGATATTGTAGGCGAAAATTATGAAACAAGCTATGCCAACCCCTCTTATGCAGTGATGAAAATGGGCGAGGAGATAGGAAGGCTTCTTAGTTTTTTATATACAGAAATTCGTGGCGAGATTGCATATGTATATGAGAAAAGATTGTTATACCTTACAATCTGCAACGAATTGTTTGTTGAGATTTACAACTGTTTTGAAGGGGAAGAAACTCCGAATCAAAAGGAACTGAAAGACATTATATATTGGTACGCAAGTGATTATAGCGACGTGTTTGTGGCGGACCGTCTGGAAGAACAACTGAATCCGGATTGTTCTTTTGCAACAGATATAATTATGAACAGTGACCTTTCAGATTTGCGATATTTATACCTATATGGAGAGTATATATCGGAAAATGAATGGAAGACAGCTGAGCATCTGAATTCCCTTCCACAGGAAACCATTGATAAAATGGCAGAGGTTTACACAGAAGGGTACCGCATTGGTTTTGAAAATGCAGGAATCGATTTATCGAAAAAATCTGTTGTGAATATTCGCTATGTAGTAGGGTTCGAACGGGTTATCCGAAAGGCAATCCAAAACTTTGCAGAGATGAATCTGCGTCCGACAATTTACCGTGCACCGGTCAGTGTGCTCACAAAAAAACAGCAGCACAAGATAGGTTTTTATGGTGGAATTGCCAATAAGCAGTTTGAATATGACCATCGTTTGGACCAAGGTCTGATTTTGGACAAGAAATTGGTGGAACGTAAGTTGGACGTCATGAAAAATGCTTACGAGCAGTGGAAAGAACTGGCGGGACAATTTGCAGGACCGGCTGTGATGGAAGTATTCGGGGAGGAACCGTTTGCACCGGAACAGAAAGAGGAAGCAATCAAACTTACAGAACAACAAGAGAAGCTTTCGGTGTTATATGACAGCAAAGCAGGTCAACTTACAAACCAATATATCAAAGGAGAAGAGCGCAGTTTTACCATTGTTGCTTATCCCATTCCGGAGATTGGGGAAAATTATGCAGAAATCTTTGATGAAGTAATTCGAATCAACACTTTGGATGCGGCTCTTTATGAAAGAGTGCAACAAACCTTGATTGATGCATTGGATCAAGGAGAATATGTTCATATTCTAGGAAAAGACAATAACGTGACGGATTTGAAGATTCAATTGTATAAGCTTACTAATCCGGAGAAAGAGACTATCTTTGAAAACTGTGTGGCAGATGTGAATATTCCCGTAGGAGAAGTGTTTACAACTCCTGTATTAGAGGGGACAAATGGAGTTCTTTATGTAAGTAAGGTTTATCTAAACGAGTTGCAATATCGGGATTTGAAAATTACATTTGCAGATGGAAAGATTACAGATTACACTTGCAGCAATTTTCAGGACGAAGCTGAATGCAAAAAGTATATTAAGGGAAACGTGCTTCACAATCATGAAACGTTGCCTCTTGGCGAGTTTGCAATCGGTACCAATACCACAGCATATGTGATTGCAAAGAAATATCAGATTGAAGATAAAATGCCGATTTTGATTGCAGAAAAGATGGGACCTCATTTTGCGGTGGGAGATACTTGCTACAGTTGGAGTGAGGAGAACAGACTTTACAATCGAAACGGAAAGGAAATCGTAGCAAAGGACAACTCGATTTCAAGTTTGAGAACAGAAGATGTTTCCAAAGCATATTTCCAATGTCATACGGACATCACCATTCCATATGAAGAAATTGCGGAAATTACAGTGGTGACCGGAGAAGGAGAAAGAATTTCCCTTTTAAAAGATGGAAGATTTGTTTTAACGGGGACGGAGATTTTAAATGAACCGCTGGAAAAGGTTGACATTCCAAGTCGGTGTTTGTAAAATAACTTATAAGTATAACTATGTAAATTACAATGGAGGAAATGAGATGGATTATAAGAACGCAGGCGTAGATATTGAGGCAGGTTACAAATCAGTAGAGCTTATGAAAAAACACGTGCAGGCAACTATGAGACCGGAGGTATTGACAAATATCGGTGGTTTCTCAGGAGCTTTCTCGATGGAAAAATTTAAGGACATGGAGAAACCGACACTCGTATCTGGTACAGACGGAGTAGGGACAAAATTAAAATTAGCGTTCCTTATGGATAAACATGATACAATCGGTATCGATTGCGTAGCAATGTGCGTAAACGATATTGCTTGTGCAGGTGGAGAACCATTATTCTTTTTAGACTATATTGCATGTGGAAAGAATGAACCGGAAAAGATTGCAACGATTGTAAGCGGTGTGGCAGAAGGATGTCTGCAATCCGGTGCAGCATTAATTGGCGGAGAGACAGCAGAGATGCCGGGCTTCTATCCAATTGATGAATACGACTTGGCAGGATTTGCTGTTGGTGTAGTTGACGAAAAAGATTTGATTACAGGAAAAGAATTAAAAGCTGGAGATGTACTTATCGGTATGGCATCTTCAGGTGTACATAGCAATGGTTTTTCTTTGGTGCGTAAAGTATTCTCTATGACAGAAGAATCATTAAACAGAGAATATGATGCGTTAGGATGCTCTTTGGGAGAAGCGTTATTAGCACCAACAAAGATTTATGTAAAAGCATTACGCACTATCAAAGAATCTGGCGTGAAGATTAAGGCATGCAGCCATATTACAGGCGGTGGCTTCTATGAAAATATTCCACGTATGTTAAAAGAAGGAACACATGCGGTTGTGAAAAAGGACAGCTACCCGATTCCACCAATTTTCAAAATGTTAGCAGTGGATGGAGACATCGAAGAACAGATGATGTACAACACATTTAACATGGGACTTGGTATGATTGTGGCAGTAGATGAAAGTGATGTGGAAGCAACTTTAGAGGCAATTAAAGAAGCAGGCGAAGATGGTTACATTGTAGGTCATATCGAAGCAGGAGATAAAGGAGTTACTTTATGCTAAAAGTAGTGGTATTAGTATCTGGCGGTGGTACGAACCTGCAGGCAATCATTGATGCTGTGAACGCCGGTACCATTACAAATACAGAGTTGGTAGGTGTAATCAGTAACAATAAGAATGCTTATGCGCTGGAACGTGCAGAAAATGCAGGTATCAAAAGTGTATGTGTTTCGCCAAAGGATTTTGCTTCTCGAGCAGAATTTAATCAGGAACTCTTGAGAGTTGTGGATGACTTTGAGGCAGATCTCTTAGTGCTTGCAGGATTTTTAGTGGTGATTCCGGAGCTTATGATTGAAAAATATCGCAATCGCATTATCAATATTCATCCATCACTGATTCCATCTTTCTGTGGAACCGGATTTTATGGGCTCAAGGTCCATGAGGCTGCATTGGAAAAAGGTGTAAAAGTGGTTGGCGCTACCGTTCATTTTGTGGATGAAGGAACGGATACCGGAGCCATCATTTTACAAAAGGCAGTGGAAGTAGCACAGGGAGATACTCCGGAAGTGCTTCAGCGCCGTGTAATGGAACAGGCAGAGTGGAAGATACTCCCATGTGCCATTGACCTGATTGCAAACGGGAAAGTGGAAGTTGTAAATAATAAAGTGGTTATAAAGTAATTTGTTATGAGTAGTGGTTATGATATAATCACTACTCATATATCAATAGGAGGAATACGAATGAAAGTATTAATTGTTGGAAGCGGTGGGAGAGAACATGCAATCGCGTGGAAAGTAGCCCAAAGCGAAAGGGTAGACAAGATTTATTGTGCACCGGGTAATGCCGGTATTGCAGAATTTGCAGAATGTGTAGCTATTGGAGCTATGGAATTTGATAAGTTAGTGGCTTTTGCAAAAGAAAAAGAAATTGACCTTACCATTATCGGTATGGACGACCCATTGGTTGGCGGAGTGGTTGACGAATTTGAAAAAGCAGGACTCCGTGTATTCGGACCACGCAAGAATGCAGCAATCTTAGAAGGCTCAAAAGCATTCTCAAAGGATTTGATGAAAAAGTACAACATTCCAACAGCTGGATATGAAAACTTCGACAACGCAGAAGATGCCCTTGCGTATTTAGAGACAGCGAAAATGCCAATCGTATTGAAGGCAGACGGACTTGCACTTGGAAAAGGTGTTTTGATTTGCAATACATTGGAAGAAGCGAAAGAAGGCGTTCGCTCAATTATGTTGGATAAACAGTTCGGTTCTGCAGGAAACCGCATGGTAATCGAGGAGTTTATGACAGGACGTGAAGTTTCTGTATTATCTTATGTGGATGGGAAGACAATCAAGACTATGACATCTGCACAGGATCACAAGCGTGCCAAAGATGGTGACCAGGGATTGAATACAGGAGGTATGGGTACCTTCAGCCCAAGTCCATTCTACACAGAAGAAGTGGATGAATTCTGTAATAAATACATTTATCAGGCAACAGTAGATGCAATGAGAGCAGAAGGCAGAGAATTTAAGGGAATCATTTTCTTTGGATTGATGCTGACAGCAGATGGACCAAGAGTATTAGAATACAATGCTCGTTTTGGAGATCCGGAGACTCAGGTTGTTCTTCCACGTATGAAGACAGATATTGTAGAAGTGTTTGAAGCATGTATTGACGGAAGACTGGATGAGGTTGAATTGGAGTTCGAAGATAATGCAGCAGTATGTGTTGTGTTGGCTTCTGACGGTTATCCATTAAAATATGAAAAAGGCTTCCCAATTGAAGGGTTAGAAGAGTTTGACAAGCATGAAGGTTACTATTGCTTCCATGCAGGAACCAAATTTGACGGCGATACCATTGTTACAAATGGTGGACGTGTATTGGGAGTAACTGCAAAAGGAAAAGACCTAAAAGAAGCAAGAGCGAATGCTTATGCTGCAACAGAGTGGGTAACCTTTGCAAACAAATATAAGAGAAATGATATCGGAAAAGCGATAGATGAAGCGTAAAGGAGATATGGGAATGAGTAATGTTACAGAAATCAGATGGCATGGTCGTGGAGGCCAAGGTGCCAAAACAGCTGCATTATTATTAGCAGATGTTGCATTCCAAACAGGAAAATATGTACAAGGTTTTCCAGAATACGGTCCAGAGCGTATGGGTGCGCCTATTACAGCATATAACCGTATCAGTGATACAAAGATCCGTGTACACTCAAATATCTATGACCCACAATACGTAGTAGTTGTAGATGAGTCTTTGTTGGAAACAGTAGATGTTACAAAAGGACTGAAAAAAGACGGTGCGATTTTAGTAAATACACAGCGCACCAAAGAGGAGATTATTCCGCATTTAAAAGGATATGAAGGCAAAGTATATATCATTGATGCCCATAAAGTATCTATGGCTACTATGGGAAAATACTTCCCAAACACTCCACTTCTTGCAGCAATCGTAAAAGTGGCAGGCATTATGGAAGAAGAAACATTCTTGACAGAAATGGAAAGTTCTTTCAAACACAAATTTGCCAGCAAGCCGGAAGTTATCGAAGGTAACATGGCAGCTCTGAAAATGGCTATGCAGGAGGTGCAATAATGAAATCAGATATCACAAAATTAGGCGTAAAAACAAAATGGCAAGACTTAACAGAAGGTATGATTATCGTTGGTGCAGGGACTTCAAAAGAGTTTAAGACAGGCGAATGGTCTTCTGTAAAGCCAGAATTTATTGAAGACAAATGTAAACAATGTTTATTATGTGTTCCGGTATGTCCGGACAGCTGTATTCCAGTGAAAGACATGAAACGTGGTGCATTTGACTTAGACCACTGCAAAGGATGTGGCATTTGTGTAAAATCATGTCCATTCGGTGCAATTACAATGGAAGGGGTGAAATAATATGGGAAAAAGAGAACGTTTATCGGGAAATGAAGCAGTAGCAATTGCGCTCCGTCAAATCAATCCGGACGTATTTCCGGCATTCCCTATTACTCCATCTACAGAGATTCCACAGTATTTCGCTTCATTCGTAGCAAACGGACAAGTAGATACAGAATTTATTACAGTAGAAAGTGAACACAGCTCCATGAGTGCCACTATCGGTGCTTCAGCAGCAGGTGCAAGATCACTTACGGCAACATCTTCATGTGGTCTTGCTTACATGTGGGAAGAGTTATACATAGCGGCTTCCAATCGTTTACCATTAGCATTGGCCCTTGTAAACCGTGCTCTTTCC
>JAZRON010000055.1:0-6824 GCA_045648725.1 Faecalimonas sp. | reverse complement strand
ACTGTTCTTCCTGAGTATGTAAATGCTGTTTCTGTAGGACACGGTATCGCATACATCTTTGGTGTTATTGGTGTAGTATTATTTGTTCAATTAGTTCCAAAATTTATGAAAGCTAACATGGAAGAAGAACGTGCAAAAATTGCGCAAATCGATGACGGCTCAAAGAAAGCATATACAGGGAAATTAATTGATCTTGATGACTTCGGATTTGCAGCATTTGCATTTGCAGCAATCCTTGGAACTCTTGTAGGTAAGTTTGTAGTTCCGGTAATTGACTTCTCGCTTACAACAACAGGTGGATGTTTGATGGTTGCATTGGTTCTTGGACATTTTGGAAGAATCGGAAAAATCAGCATTATGCCAAAGGAACAAACATTAAAAATCTTTAGAGAATTAGGACTTATGCTTTTCTTAATTGGAGCAGGTATCCCAGGTGGAGCAGAGTTCGTAGCAATGTTTGATATTATGTATTTTGTATATGGCGTTATCATGACAATTGTTCCAATGATTATTGGATTCCTTGTAGCAAAATATATTGTGAAATTAAGCTTACTCAATAACCTTGGTTCTATCACTGGTGGTATGACAAGTACACCGGCTCTTGGAACTTTGATCAGTACAGCAGGAACAGAAGAAGTGGCAGCTGCTTATGCAGCTACATACCCAATTGCTCTTATTGCAGTTGTATTGGTGTCACAATTCTTAATTCGATTCTTTAGCTAATTAGGAGAGAAAAATATGCGTGAAATTAATGTAAGTCAGATTACTGACGTTGTAGAGAGATTATGTATTGAAGCAAATACACATCTTCCAGGCGATGTAAAATGCGCAATTCGTGAATGCAGAGCTTGTGAAGACTGGGATATTGCAAAGGGTGTATTAGATAACATCATTACAAACTTTGAAATCGCAGACAATGAAAATGTTCCAATCTGTCAGGATACAGGTATGGCATGTGTATTTCTTGAAATCGGTCAAGATGTTCACTTAGTAGGTGGAAATCTGACAGAAGCAGTAGATGAAGGTGTTAGACGTGGTTATACAAATGGATACCTTCGTAAATCAGTAGTAGGAGATCCTGTACGTCGTGGAAACACAGGTGATAACACACCTGCAATGCTTTACACAGAAATCGTACCAGGTGAAGAAATCAAAGTTACTGTTGGACCAAAAGGTTTCGGTAGCGAAAACATGAGCCAGATTCGTATGTTCAAACCATCTGCAGGTCTTCAGGGAATCAAAGATTTCATCCTTGAAGTAGTAGAAACAGCAGGTCCTAACCCATGTCCACCTATGGTTGTTGGTGTAGGTATCGGTGGAACATTTGACAAAGCAGCATTATTAGCAAAGAAAGCATTAATGAGACCAGTAGATTCAGAAAATCCGGACCCATACTATGCTGATTTGGAAAAAGAAATGCTTGAAAAGATTAACGAGTTAGGTATTGGACCACAAGGTTTCGGTGGAAAGACTACAGCAATTGGTCTTAATATTGAAACATTGCCAACACACATCGCAGGTATGCCTTGTGCAATTAACATTAACTGCCATGTAACTCGTCATAAATCGGAGGTAATTTAGTATGGAAAGACGTATCACATTACCATTAACAGAAGAATTAGCAAAAACATTAAAAGCAGGAGATTCTGTTTTAGTAACAGGAACAATTTACACATCTCGTGATGCAGGTCACAAACGTATGTGTGAGGCTCTTGCAAGAGGAGAAGAACTTCCATTTGATCCAAAGGATGCGACTATCTACTATGTTGGACCAACACCTGCAAAACCAGGTCAGGTAATCGGTTCTGCCGGACCAACAACAAGTGGTCGTATGGATGCTTATGCACCAACCATGATGAGCGTAGGAGCGAGAGGCATGATTGGAAAGGGAGCTCGTCTTCCAGAAGTTGTAGATGCTATGAAAAAATACTCGGGTGTTTACTTTGGAGCAATCGGTGGTGCAGGCGCATTACTTGCAAAATGTATTAAGAGCGCAGAACTCATTGCTTATGAGGATTTGGGAGCTGAAGCCCTTCGCAGATTGTATGTGGAAGATATGCCGTTGGTAGTTATCATTGATAGTGAGGGCAATAATCTTTACGAGAGTGGGAAAGCGGCTTATTTGGCACAGAAATAACTAGATTGTGAAAACTCAAAATATCGATATAGAAGGGGACTTTATGGTTCCCTTTTTATTTTGTTACCGTTTCGGCTATTACATAAGTCCAATAAGGTAATTTAACTCAAAATTTAGTTGGAAAAACTGCTATTATATTGTATAATGGAAATATATTGAACTCGGAGGTAGATTTAAAATGGCTGATAACGTAAAAGATTTACGGCGTCTAGTAATCAAAGCCTTCCATATGAGCGAAGTGGAATGGGGAGAACACAACAATATCTCTCCAGATGGCAAGATGATTGTCAGCAAAGAAATGATTGATGATTTGGTGGCGTCAGAACCGTTAATTGAGAAAATTGACATTCAAATTATCAAGCCCGGTGACCACGATCGTTGGACAAATACAATGATGGATATTATCCCGATTTCTACGAAGGTACTTGGAAAAATAGGTGAAGGAATTACACATACCATTACAGGTGTTTATGTGATTTTAACCGGCGTGGACGTGAATGGAAAGCAGACTCATGAGTTTGGCTCATCTGAAGGAAATATGAAAGATATGTTGTATCTCAATCGTGCAGGTACTCCGGGAGATAATGATTATATTATTTCTTTTGATGTTACATTGGCTGCAGGTATGGGACAGGAAAGACCCGGGCCAACGGCTGCTCACAGAGCTTGCGACGCATTTATTCAAACGTATCGTGAAAAACTCAAAAAATTCAAAGGTGATCTTTGTACAGAGCGTCATGAATATCATGACATTGTACGAACAGGCAAGAAACGTGTGTTGATTGTAAAACAGGTTGCAGGACAAGGAGCCATGTATGACACACATTTGTTTGCAAAAGAGCCATCTGGTGTTGAGGGTGGAAAATCCATAATTGATATGGGCAATATGCCTATTATACTGACACCAAATGAATATAGGGACGGAATTATCCGTTCTATGCAATAGGAGGTGGAAGAATGGGAATAGGTCCTTCGACAAAAGAAACTTCATTACACCATTTTAGAGACCCGTTATTAGATGTTGTATCGAAAGATACAGATGTGGATTTAATGGGGATTGTATTGGTAGGTTCCCCCGACGGTAATGAAGAAAAGATGTTGGTAGGCACGCGAGCGGCCGTTTGGGCAGAGTGTATGCGTGCAGATGGTGTTATTCTTTCCTGTGATGGTTGGGGTAATAGCCATGTAGACTATACGAACACGATTGAACAGATCGGTTCGAGAGGTATCCCGGTTACGGGGATTACATTCAATGGAACGGTTGCACAGTTTGTAGTTACAAATGATTATTTAGATGCCATTGTTGACATCAACAAAAGTGCTACCGGAGAAGAAACCAACGTAGTTGGTGAAAACAATATGACAGAGCTTGATTGCAAGAAAGCCCTGGCGTTGTTGAAATTAAAAATGCGAAAGAAAGAAATGGAAGAAAGGTGATTGATATGAGTAGTATTAGTATCGTAATTTTATGCACTATCTTAGCATATATGTGTGTGTTACTTGGTGTAGGTTTTTACAATGGAAAGAAGAATAAAAGTAGTGAAGATTTTTATCTAGGCGGAAGAAAGATGGGGCCACTTGTTGTAGCTATGAGTGCAGAGGCGAGTGATATGTCAAGCTGGCTTTTGATGGGGCTTCCTGGTGTAGCTTATTTAACAGGTGTAGCTGATGCATTCTGGACAGCAGCAGGACTTGCACTTGGTACATATTTGAACTGGTTAATCGTGTCTAGAAGACTTAGAAGATATTCACAACATTTGGGAGCAATTACAGTTCCTGGATTTTTGGCAAAGAGATTCCACGACAAGAAGAATATCATCACAGCAATCTCAGCACTTATGATTGTAGTATTCTTCGTGCCATATGTTGCTTCAGGATTTGCAGCTTGTGGTAAGTTGTTTAACTCATTGTTTGGAATGGAATATATGACAGGCGTTGTTGTGTTTGCGGTGATTATCATCATATACACTATTATCGGTGGATTCGCATCTGTAGCAACAAATGACTTAATTCAAAGTATCGTAATGTCTATTGCACTTATTTCGATCACAGTATTTGGTGTTTCAAAAGCTGGTGGATTTGGTGCAGTAATTGAAAATGCAAAAAGTTTAGAAGGATATTTCTCACTTACAGCAACTCATGATGCGGCAAATAATGCAGCAGTTGCTTATCCATTCTTAAGCATTATTTCTACAATGGCTTGGGGTATTGGATATTTCGGTATGCCACATATCTTAGTTCGTTTCATGGCTATTGAAGATGAAAAGAAATTAGTTCTTTCGAGACGAATTGCATCTATCTGGGTAGTAATCGCTATGGGCGTTGCTATTTTCATCGGTATTGTTGGTCTTGGAATGACAAACGTCGGTTCGTTAGAAGCACTTGCAGATCCGGAAAGAGTTATTATTGCGATTTCGACATTGTTAAGTGAAAACGGAATTTTAGCTGCTGTTTTAGCAGGTATAATCCTTGCAGGTATCTTGGCAGCAACTATGTCTACAGCAGACAGCCAGTTACTTGTAGCTGCTTCTGGTGTATCTGAAAACATTGTACAAGATTTCTTTGGTAAGAAATTGACAGAAAAACAAAGTCTTTTGATTGCACGTGGAACAATCTTAGTGATTTCTGTAATTGGTGTATTCCTTGCAAGCGACCCTAACTCAAGTGTATTTGGTATTGTATCATTCGCATGGGCTGGATTCGGTGGAGCATTCGCAGCTGTTATGATTTGTGCATTGTTCTGGAAACGTACTACACTTCCTGCAGCAATCGCAGGTATGGTTTCTGGTGGTGTCATGGTATTCGTTTGGGAATATGTATTAAGTCCAATGGGCGGCGTTTGGGCTATCTATGAATTGCTTCCAGCATTCTTGGTATCTCTCGCAGTAGTTGTTGTGGTAAGCTTGTGCACAAAGGCTCCTTCGAAGGAAATTATCGAAGAGTTTGAACAAGGCGTTAAGGTACAATAATATGGAGAATATGGAACTACAAGAATGTAGTGGTGTAAAAAATGGAAAATACGTTGCTTCGGTAAAACGTGATGAAAAGTTGTTGAAAACATTTGTGAAATTTTCAAATCAGACACGTCATCCGAGGACTACGGTGTATATGATTACGGTAGGGGCAATGCTTATTGCCCTGCCGATTGCAAACAAGGGAATTGCGCTTCCTGGAGTTATCATTTGTTATGTTATGGGAACTCTTATGGTGCTCATTGGGTTGTTTAGACATCACATTGGCACGTATATGTTGAAAAGTAATCCGGAGACGAAACTTGGTGAAGAAATCACATATATTTTTGGAAACACGGACATAAAAACCGATAAAGCGGGTGTGCTTGAAAAGTTAGGCAGTTATTCAAAAATTTACCGTTTGTGGGAAGATGAGAAAATCTTTTATATTGGAATCAATGAAGATGATTTGGTTGTTCTTCCAAAAGATGATTTTTTATCAGGCGAGGTAAGTGAATTTCGTGAGTTTTTGTTGGAAAAGAGTGGGGCGACATTTACGTGGCAGCCAAAAAGAATTGACAATATAATTAAACATAATATTAATCAGTTCAAACGGAATATACAAAAGCAGAGACAAGAATCGAAGCAAAAAGAAAAGTAATCTTATATAATGCATATTAAAAGGGGATTTGGTTTAAACCAAATCCCCTTAACTTATGTACATTATTCAATTGTAAATATCGTTTATTAAGCTGCTGAACCTTTCTTAATAGCATCTCTAAGATATAAGAATGCTGTAAAGTATACGATAACTGCGATAACTTTTGTAAGAAGGTCAAGTGGAATTGAGCTAACGAATAAGTAAGCTACGAATACACCAACTGTACCAGCGATTGCCTGTGTCCAAGAACATACTGGGTCGAAACGTCCTTCTTTGATGAATTTAGGACCGTTACCGAATGCCATAAGGAATGCACATGATCCCATCATAGCTGGGAATGCGCAACCTGCGTCCATACCAAGAACGAGAACTAAAGCCATACATGGAGCGTAGAGACCTACACCGATACTCATAAGAGCACCAAGTACAAAGTTACCAACAACAGCGATAACAAGTTTTCCACCTGTTAATCCGAGAGCTGTTCCTGTTGTACCGAATGGACCAACACCCATGATCTTGAGGAGAATAACTGTAGCAAGAAGGAAAAGTCCTACGAAAAGTGCGTAACGAACTTTCTTTCTGTCGAACTTAGATACAACACCAGCCATGAGGATAGAACCAAGAATAGAAGCTGCGATCATAAGAATGAGTGTGAGGATATCCATATCTACGAAACCGAAGAATAAGAATGCTTCCACACATACAGGAATTGTGTCACCTACGTTAAGTGTACCAGGTACAAGTGTGTCGTCACATGCTTTACCGAGCTTAAGAGCTGCAGAAGTAGGAGCGAAAGATCCGATACCAAGAGTATCAAGGAAGTTGGCAATGAAACCTACGATTGCTGTGTAAACAGCTTTCTTTTTACCGAATGCGATAAGCTCTTCACCTGTCATTCCAAGAACTGGATCAACTTCTTTATTGTTTGCGATTTCTTTTGTCTTTTTAGCCATGAGGAGTGCACAAACAACGATACCAAGGATTGATAAACCTTTTAATACGTACATCATAATAAACATACCTCCAGATTATAAAATATTAAATTGTCTGTTACAGAAAATAAACGAATGAACAT
>JAZRON010000054.1:0-6909 GCA_045648725.1 Faecalimonas sp. | reverse complement strand
TAAGTCAGCGATTGCTTTACATTCGTTAGGATCTGCGCATTCTCCTCTACCAACTACACCGTCTTCTTCTCCACCGATTGAACCAACTTCAGCTTCAAGTGACATTCCTTTTTCTGCACAGATTGCAACTAATTCTTTTGTTTTAGCAACGTTTTCTTCGATTGGATAGTGTGAACCATCGAACATGATTGAAGAAAATCCTGCTTCGATACATTTCATACATCCTTCGTAGCTACCGTGGTCTAAGTGAAGTGCTACTGGAACAGTGATGTTTAATTCTTCAAGCATTCCGTTTACCATACCTACAACAGTTTTGTAACCACACATATATTTTCCTGCACCTTCTGATACACCAAGGATTACCGGTGAGTTACATTCTTGTGCTGTTAATAAAATGGCTTTTGTCCATTCTAAGTTATTGATATTGAATTGACCAACTGCATAGTGGCCTGCTTTTGCTTTGTCAAGCATTTCTTTTGCTGATACTAACATAAATATTACCTCCAATTGATATTTTATGATTGCTTTCGCCTACCATTATAACCCATATTTTCTAAAAAGCAAACACTTTTTAACCTTTAGTCCACCCCTTAAAACATTGTCACATATGCTTGAATAGTAATGTAGATCATTACTACCGGAAGAACAAATGTGAGATAGAACTTAAATGCCTTTGAGGTTGGGAATTTCATACCTTCTCCTGAATTTGCTTCCTTTATAAAATTATCCCATCCCCATCCGTATCTGGTAACACAGAACAACACGTAAACCACGGAACCCAATGGCAACAAATTGTTACTTACCAAGAAGTCTTCAAGGTCCATGATGCTCTTTCCAAGAATCGTAAATGATGACCAATCTGTCATTCCCAAGACACACGGAATACTCAAAACAGTAATCAATGCACCATTAATCCAAGTTGCTTTCCTTTGTGACCATCCAATCAATTCACTGGTACAAGCTATGATATTTTGGAATACCGCAATAACAGTTGACAATGCGGCAAATGACATAAACAGGAAGAACAATGTTCCCCATAATCTGCTTCCCGCCATCTCATTAAATACATTCGGCAATGTTACAAATACAAGCCCCGGACCTTCTCCTGGATTGATTCCAAAAGCAAAGCATGCCGGGAAAATAATAAGCCCTGACATCAACGCTACCATCGTATCCAAAATAAGAACGCTGACTCCTTCGCCTGTAAGTCTCTTTTCTTTTCCAATATAACTTCCAAAGATTGAAAGAGAACCGATACCAATACTTAATGTAAAGAATGCCTGCCCCATAGCAGCAAATAACACTTGCCCAAGTCCTGCTTCTTGAATCTTTGAAACATCCGGTTTTAAATAAAATTCAAGTCCTTCCATGGCTCCCGGAAGTGTAAGTGCACGAACAACCAAGACAATCATAATAAAGAAAAGACTTAACATCATTGGTTTTGTGATTTTTTCTACTCCTTTTTCAAGGCCGAAAGAACAGATTAAAGTACCAATGACACACACAATTACCATCCAAAAAATCATCTCGTTACGATTGGTTGTTAAAGTTCCAAATGCATTTGCAATTTGTTCGGCATCACTTCCCACAAAATTCCCTTTTAGGATTTTGAAGAAGTATGCAACCATCCAACCTGCAACCGTTGTGTAAAACATCATTAATAAATAATTTCCCGCAATGGCAAAATATTTATGAATATGCCACTTTGTCCCTTTTGGCTCCAATGCCTCGTAAGATTTTGCGATACTTTTTTGGCTTGCTCGGCCCATAGAAAATTCCATAATTACTACCGGTAACCCCATCGCAATCAGGAAGAATAAGTAAATTAATACAAAGATTCCTCCGCCGTATTTCCCTGTAATATATGGGAATCTCCATACATTACCAAGCCCAATTGCACATCCTGCCGAAATTAAGATAAACCCTAATCTCGATGAAAACTTTTCTCTCTTTTCCATTTTTTATAAATCTCCTTCTTCTGTGTGTATTATATCGTTATCGTCCCCAGGTGTCACCATAATCTGAAGCGCCTGTTTCTGATTGCATATTTTTACTGTTTCATGTTGGCCCCCGAACTCTCCGTCCAGTGTCCACGGAATTTCTTCCTCTGCCTCAAACTTGATTTTCTTTGCCTTAAATGTATACATGTATTCCGTATCAAAACTTTCTATCAGAAGGGCTGTGATAATCGCTTGAAGTTCCAGCGGGTTCTTTGGTTTTTTTATCAACATTACTTCAAACTCGCCATCATCAAAAAGCACCTGTTTGCCCATAATGCTTCGGAATCCGGCAACGGATTTAGAATTGGTAATCATACCAATCATAAATTCCCCTTCAATCACCTCACCATCGTGAGTAATCTTAATTTGATAAGACGGAATGTTGGTCAAACGTTTCACACCTTCTAATACATATGCTGCATGGCCTAGCATATTTTTTAAGTTCTGATCCGTCTGGTAGGACACATCGGTAAATAATCCGAACGCTGCCACATATACAAAAATATCATTATTGAAGGTTCCGATATCACACGCAAATGGTTTCCCATTTACGGCAGTATCTGCAGCCTGCAAAATGTCTCTTGAAATATGAAGACTGCTGGCAAAATCATTAGTAGTTCCCGTCGGAATATATCCGATTGGTATTTTATGTTCGCGCTTCATCATCCCAGTTACGACTTCGTCTAAAGTACCGTCCCCACCGCTACAAACCACTAAATCATATTCATCTTCCATCTTTCTGATTTTCTTATATCCATCGCGATAGCACTGTGTAGGATAAACAGTAATCTCGTATCCTGCTCTCACAAAAATATCTAACACATCTGCAAGTTTTGATCTCAATAATCCTTTCCCTGCATTTGGATTATAAACAAACAACATTTTTTTCATCCTGCATTCCTCCTCTATTATACTTAAGAATATGCCAGATTCCACTCAAGAGACCTATCATCTATAATAAAAAGAGCATATGCATGCTCTTCCCATAAACCTACATTACTGCTTGTTTAAGTATGATTCAATTTCATTTGCAGCGTCTTCCTCATCTGCTCCATTTGTAACAACGACAATCTCATCTCCACCACAAACACTAAGTGACATCATTCCCATAATGCTTTTCGCATTCACTTTTTTTGTACCAACTTCAATATGTACTGTACTTGCAAATTGGCTTGCTTTTTGTACTAACATGGCAATTGGACGCGCTTCTAATCCTTCACAATTAATTGTTACTGCTTTTCTAATCATGATTGTTCCTCCCTACTTTCCTTCAAACGCTCCGCCTCTTCACTTAGTTTACGAAGTCTATGATTCACTCCCGACTTCCCGAGTGGCGTTTCCAGCAACTCTCCTAATTCCTTTAGAGTTGCATTGGGATATTCAAGACGTATCCTGGCAATTTCCCGAAGTCCCTCCGGCAAACTATCCAAACCCTCCGTATCCCGAATATACCGAATATCCTCTGCTTGTTTCACTGCAGCAGAAACAGTTTTATTTATATTGGCAGTCTCACAATTCACTTTTCGATTGACAGAGTTGCGCATTTCCTTCAGGATTCGTACATTTTCCATCTCCATCAGACCGATCGGTGCCTCCATGACATTGAGAAGATCCACAATCTGTGCCCCTTCTTTCAAATATACCACGTAAGATTTCTTCCGCATAATGACCTTTGCATCTAACCCAAAGCTGTTAATCATCACACGCAAATACTCCGCTTTATCCTTAGCAGGACATACAATCTCAATATGATAGGATTTCTCCGGGTTACTCATAGAGCCGACCGCCAAAAAGGCTCCACGAATAAATGCTCGTCTGCAACAACTATCTCTATCTAACCATTTTGACCCTTGTAATATCTCCATTACATCATTATGGTTTTTAACAATAATTATATAAGAAACATTTTCATTGCTCTTATTGCGTGAAACCAAAGTCTCGATTTCTATATTAAATGTTTTTCTTAATAATGTAAAGTATTTTCTCGCAACAGAAAGATTTTCCGTACGCACTTTAACAGAGTATCTATCACGACTGTCAATAGTCACCTTACCGCACATGCTAACAATAGCTGCTATTTCTGCTAGTTGACAATGTCTATTCCCACTCCATTGCCGCGATAATTCACTTTTAATTTTACCTGAAAACGACATTTCCTGTTTCATGCTATGCTTTTCTCTTTGCATCCTTCTCTATATCCCGATGTTCAATCTTTATTCCCAGTTTCTCATCCTGTCCAAGTGCTTCATAAAGACCATTTGCCAAAGTCACTGATCTGTGCTTTCCACCTGTACATCCAATCGCAATTACCAAACGATGTTTCCCTTCTGAAATATAATGGGGAATCAAAAAACGAACCATGTCCTTCAATTTTTCCAAGAACTCTTTGGCGCTTTCATTACTCATTACAAACTCCCTGATTTCTGCATCATTTCCTGTTTGAAAACGTAATTCTTCTATATAATATGGATTCGGCAAAAAACGAACGTCAAACACTAAATCTGCATCGTTCGGTATTCCATATTTGAATCCAAAAGAACATATGGTGACATAAATGTTCTTAAACTCTTTATTTTCCACAAAAATCTTGTTCAGTTCTATTTTTAATTCTCTTGTGAGCATGTTGCTGGTATCCAAAATATAATCAGCCTTTTTACGCAATTTATGCAACGCATCTCGCTCTTTGAGAATCCCTATATCTAACCTGCTGTCCTTTGCCAGCGGATGATTTCTTCTCGTTTCTTTATAACGTTTAATCAGTACATCATCACAAGAATCCAAAAATAAAATTTCATACTCAAATCCGCTTTGTGTCAGTTGTTCCAGAATCTCCTCAAACTCCGAAAAACTTTGGCCACTTCTAATATCTACTCCCACTGCAATCTTATTAATCTCTGCATTTCTAACCTCTGTCAGCTCTGACAACTTCGGAATCAACATAAATGGTAAATTATCCACACAATAATATCCCACATCTTCTAACATCTTTAATGCTGTACTTTTCCCTGCACCTGACATTCCCGTAACAACGACAAATCTCATTTTAGAATTCTCCTAATCTTTTCACTTCCGGTTCTAATTCTACCCCGAATTTCTCTTTCACACGCTCAGACACCTGACTCATCAACTCTACGATGTCTGCCGCTGTAGCGTTACCTTTATTAATTACAAATCCACAATGTTTCTCTGAAACCTGCGCTCCTCCTACTTGGAATCCCCGCAGACCGGCATCTTGTATCAACTTCCCTGCGAAATAACCTTCCGGTCTCTTAAATGTACTCCCGGCACTTGGAAACTCTAATGGCTGTTTTGTGGTTCTCTGAACCTTTAACTCATCCATTCTTGCTTTTATTGCATCTTTGTCCCCCAATTCCAATGCAATTGTGGCTTCCAATACAATGTAATCCTTCTTCGCCACCACACTGGTTCGGTACCCTAAATCAAGCTGCTCCTTTGAAAGATTCAATACTTCTCCTTCTTTTGTAAGCACGATAACTTCTTCTAAAACATCCTTCATCTCGCCGCCATAGGCTCCTGCGTTCATCACCACAGCGCCTCCAACAGTTCCCGGAATTCCAGCGGCAAACTCAAAACCAGTAAGCCCTGCTTCCAGTGCCACACTCCCTATCTTAGAGAGCAATGCCCCTGCCTGGACTTTCATCTTGTGACCATCCACAAAAATGTTGTTCATTTCTTTGTATATCTGAATCACGACACCACGATAACCTTTATCTCCCACCAAAAGATTGCTGCCATTCCCCAATATGTAATATGGCATGTCCTGTTCCACACATAGCATAACCGTCTGTTTTACTTCTTCTACCGTTTTGGGAATTACAAAAAAATCAGCATTCCCACCTACACGGAAGGTTGTGTGTTTTTTCATAGGTTCATCAGTATATATGCGTTTTTCATCTATAATATCCTTCAATTTATTATAAAAATCTAAATTCATAATATTTGCTCCAAAAAATTATTAATGTTTCAAGTTTCATCATACAACAAACTACGTATAAATTCAACGCACACTTGCAATTTCCAGTAAAATACGTTATATTAGACTAGATATATTAATTTTCAAAAAACAAAGGAGTGATTTTTCAGTGGACCCGAGTGCCGCCATACAAATTATTGTATTAATTATTTTATTATTAGGCTCTGCATTCTTTTCATCAGCAGAGACAAGTTTGACAACTGTAAACAAAATTCGGATGCGTTCTTTAGCAGAAGAAGGTGACAAACGTGCAAAAATGCTAATTAAAGTTACTGACAACTCTTCAAAAATGCTCAGCGCAATTTTGATTGGCAATAACATTGTAAATCTTTCCGCTTCTGCATTAACTACAACCATCGCCTATAATCTAGGTGGTTCTGCAGTAGCAATTGCAACTGGTATTATTACTGTACTGATTTTGATTTTTGGCGAGATTACACCAAAGACCGTTGCAACAGTCAATGCAGAAAAGCTTGCTTTATCATATGCATATCCAATCCATTTTATTATGATAATTTTAACGCCGGTAAGTATTATTGTGAACGCTTTATCTCGTGTGATTCTATTTCTGCTTCGTGTAGATCCAAATGCTAAGCTGAACACCATGACAGAAACAGAACTTCGAACCATTGTGGATGTCAGCCACGAAGACGGGATTATCGAAGAAGAAGAAAAAGAAATGATTCATAACGTTTTCGAATTTGGCGAAACTGAAATTAGGGAAATTATGACACCACGTATTCATGTTGTTAGTGTTGGTGAAGATGCTACATATAAAAATTCTTATAATGATCAAATTGTGTTTAATGATACTGAAGGAGAAAAAATTGTTATACATAAAAATAATTTTATAGATTATGAAGATGGTTCAATCAGTTCATTTACAAAAGGCGTTTTATTAGACTTAGATACTAT
>JAZRON010000053.1:0-6922 GCA_045648725.1 Faecalimonas sp. | reverse complement strand
AGTGTGATGAGCCGTTGGAAATGCAGTTCTATTTGAAGCAATGCATTAAGGAAGGGTGGAAGGTGAGAGAACTTAAACGGCAGATGAAGAGTGCCTTGTTCCAGCGATTGGCATTAAGTACCGACAAGGAGGGAGTACTAGCATTGGCCAATGAGGGGCATCAGGTAATGAAACCACAAGACATTATTCGAGATCCGTTCGTTCTTGAATTTACAGGTCTTCCCCAAAAGAAAAGATATAAGGAAAGCGAATTAGAGGTTGCATTGAAAACTAATATGGAGCATTTCTTATTAGAATTGGGGCGAGGTTTTGCGTTTATAGGTCGTCAATATCAAATGCACATCGGAAGTCGCATATTCAAGGTGGATATGGTTTTCTATCATTGTATACTTAAATGTTATGTTCTCATAGACCTAAAACGTGCGGAGATAAAACATAGTGATATTGGACAGATGAATCTTTACCTTAATTATTTCCAAACAGAAGTATGCCAACCAGATGATAACCCACCGATAGGCATTGTGCTTGGAGCGAGAAAAGATGAATTGCTAATGGAATATGCACTGCAAGGTATCACCAATCAGTTGTTTGCGGCAAAGTATCAACTATACTTGCCAAAACGTGAAGAGTTACAGACGCAGTTGGATGCACTCCTGAGCAATGAAGAGTAGTTTTAAAAGCAAAGTTGAGAAAGAAACATCAGAAAAATCCACCAGGTTGGTAGAAAAAAAGTGAAAGGAATTTCATAAAACCTGCCAAAACTCATCAGTTGTTCGCTAAAATACAATACACATAAAGTGCAAAGATACAACGTTTTGCATTTACAAAGTCATTATATAGAATTGTAAATAGATTTACCCTTAAGCGTAAATACGTTTACATAGAAAGGTAAGTCTGCTTACATCGAAGGGTAAATCCACTTACATCGAAGGGTAAATCCACTTACATCGTGATGTAAAAATCGAGGGTATTCAGACCTAAAAATGGCTCAGTCAGTTTGTTTGAATGGACAGCACAGAATAAGAATGTATTTGTTGTCATAACACTTTGAAATTTTTATATAGATTTCACTTATACATTATACTCTTTGTGTACAGAATTGCGAAATTCTATAGGTGTTTGCTTATAGTGTTGGCGAAAGATTCGGTTGAAGTAGGTTGCGGTATCAAATCCTAACCGGTATGCAATCTCTTTGGATGAAAGACTCGTGTTGAGCAGTAAATCTTTCGATTCTTCCAACTTTAGATTCAGAAAATACTGTTGTGGTGAAAAACCGGTATAGTCACGGAACAACTTTCGGAATTTGGAGTAGCCCATACCCGCATGCTTTGCCACATCTTCCATTCTCAAGTTTTTTGAAGTATGCTCTCTCATGAATTTTTGTGCGGTGTTGATGCACTCCGAATCGGGGCTGTCTATAAATGGAGCCTGTTTGCTATATGCATATATGGAACTGACTACGAGAAAAATATATCCTGCAAGTTGTTGTTGATGGGCAGGACGTTCGTCCAGGGCAATCTTGCAGGCATTTTTAATGGCATCGTACAAAGTCATCCTGATTCCAACACTTACAATAGGATGTGAAATGTCAAAGAAATTTTCCTTGATGATACGTTGAACGAAATCACCGGTAAAGCCCACCCAGCCTTCTTCCCAACCGGAGTCTTCGTCGGGAGCGTAGTTGTGCCATTCATTTGGGAACAGGATCACAGCATCGCCTGCCTGGATTTGGGTTTTGGGACAATGGTCGGAAACGAACCATCCTCTCCCTTTCAAAAGATATAAGATATGTATTCCATCAGACAATACTCTTCCCCTTTCCGTTGAGAACATATAGCTCATGGAATGTTCTCCATAAGGATAGTGTCCGCCAGGAGGTACCTCCTGCAATCCAACAGTGGTGGTACTGATACCCCAACTGTAATCAGAGCGATTTGCCAATAGATATTTTACCAACCTCATATTGCCTCCTTTTTATATTATTCGGTACAAAGATACAAGAAAGTTTTTTTATATCAAAAAGTGACATCAAAATATCAATTTCACCCCCCCCATTTGCCGTATACATAGTAATATTGCAAATAAAAAGATAAAATTATGACTTTTCCAGTGAGATTATTCTAATCAAAAATGTAAAATTATTAAATCAATATTAACATAAATTTCAAGTATTATGACAAAAACTTACAAGGTTTTAATGATGCTGTTCCTCCTGCTCCTGTGGGGAAGCGGATTAAAGGCTTTAGATCAAAAGGATGGTGTCTATCAGATTGGTACCGCTGATGATCTGGTAGCCTTCTCAGAGTTGGTAAACGGAGGCGAATATGCCGCCAGTGCAGTCTTGACTGCCGACATTGATTTGTCAGCCATCAGCTATTTTCCTCCAATTGGCAAACAATATTATCCGCAAGGTCCAGCCCTGTCCTTCAATGGAGTATTCGATGGCCAAGGTCACATTATCTATAATCTGAAAATTGATAAAGATGACCCAGGAGCCGAAACCGGCTTGTTTGGTCGTATTGAAAATGCAACTGTAAAGAATCTAGGAATCGTAAACGCTACCTTTAAAAATCCATCAGCACTTCGTGCCGGTGTACTTGGCGGTTCATCCATCAATTCTAATGTTATCAACTGCTTCACCACAGGTGAGATAAATATGGGTGATTGTATTTGCAGTTATGATTCCAGAAATGGCGACGGCCTGTTTGGACTTGTTTTCACTGGTTCAATATTAACAAATTGTTACACCACCTATGGTACATTAGGAAATGATTATGCTCCAGATATTAAATTTGAAAATTGCTATTGGGGAGAGAAAGCCATTGCTGGAGTTTCCACTGGCGAACTGTGCTACAAATTGAACGGCGACCAAAACAATATTGTATGGTATCAGACTCTTGTTGAGGACACCTTTCCTACTTTAGACAATACCCACAAACAAATATATGTTATTGGCAATATCAAATGTGACGGTACATTTCTTTCAGGGGAGGTTTCTTACACCAACGATAAAGAAGCGGCTTCTTCCATACCACCCCACAATTATATAGAAGGGGTATGTACAGAATGTGGAAATTCCGACCCAGGTTATGCGCAACTTGTAGACGGTTGGTATGAGGTAAGCAACCCCGAACAACTTTTGTATATTTCAGCACTTGTAAACAGTGGCAAGTTTGACATCAAAGTACGTCTTACTGCCGATATTGATTTGAGTGGCATCAGTTATTTCCCTCCAATTGGTAAGCAATATTATCCGCAAGGTCCAGCCCTGTCCTTCAATGGTGTATTCGATGGCCAGGGTCACATTATCTATAATCTGAATATTGACAAAGATGACCCAGGTGCCGAAACCGGTTTGTTTGGCCGTATTGAAAACGCAACCGTAAAGAATCTAGGAATTGTAAACGCAACCTTTAAAAATCCATCAGCACTTCGTGCCGGTGTACTTGGCGGTTCATCCATCAATTCTAATGTTATCAACTGCTTCACCACAGGTGAGATAAATATGGGTGATTGTATTTGCAGTTATGATTCCAGAAATGGTGACGGCCTGTTTGGACTTGTTTTCACAGGTTCAATATTAACCAATTGTTACACCACCTATGGTACATTAGGAAATGATTATGCGCCAGATATTAAATTTGAAAATTGCTATTGGGGAGAGAACGTAACCAACATGGTTCGTACAGGTGAGCTTTGCTATAAGTTGAATAATAGTTCCTTTATCAATCCTAATTGGTATCAGACTATTGGAGAAGATGAGTTTCCCGTTCTTGATAGTACGCACGGCATTGTTTATGTTACTGGTGATAGCTCTTATGCAAGTTTCCCCGCAGATGCAGATTTCAATGATTTTAAGGAGGTTATTTTAGAGATTGAACTTGCTTTTATCGAAGGGACTGTGGCTACACAAGCTATTCTTGATGAATGTATAGCAGCAATTGAAGGTCTTTCCAATTCCTCTGGCAAGGATGAATTCTATGCAGCGTATAGTGACTACATATCTCTTAAGAAGAAACTCCAAGAGTCTATGGATGCTTATGCTGCCTATAAACAGAAAGCTGACGAGGTAACCGCCTACCTTGAGGCAAATGAGGGCTTCCAAGGTGAATTGCGAAACCAACTTGTAAGTTACTTGTCAGACGATGTAGAACCTAATGATGATTTTGAAAACGGTTCGTATGTTTATATAATGGATAACCATACACTGACAACGGCTGAAATTCAGGCAGAGACCACTAAACTCCAGGCTATGCTTGATAATGCTATTGCAGCAGACTATGCTGCAGGTACAGATATCACAAAATTATTGGTGAATGCTGACTTCAAGGATGGTTGGAACGGATGGAATAATGGTTTTGGCAACGGTTCCTATTATTATGAGAGCGTAGACATTGTTGGTTGCGAGGCGTGGAATACAGACGGCAAGATGGAACAGACCATCAAAGACCTGAAGAACGGAACATATTTGGTATCCATGACTGCAGCTTATCGTCCCAGTAACGATCCGATGAGCTATGCTTATAATGCCTATATCTATTTAAACGAAAACTGTGTGTATATCCCCACAGTCTACGAGACTTATATGCCTATTGATGAAGCAATAGACGGTGTGAACTGCAATCTTTCTATCCCATCCAAAGATACCGATCAACCAGTGGCGGATGATAACGGCGAAACCATCGGATATGCTATTCATGGTTCGCCAAGTATCGCCATTGCTGCCGCAGCAGGCCGCAGCAAATGTTATATGGTAGCCAATGTAACAGACGGTAAGCTCACCATTGGTGTGAACAACCCCGGTTCCAAGTATGGTAGCGATTGGACGGGTTGGGCAAATATCCGCCTCACTTACCTGGGTTCCATGGAGCAGGCAGACGAGCAGCTGAACACCGTACTTGCCGGTCAGATTGAACGTGCAAATACCCTGCTTAACAAGTATAGTTTTAGTTCTGATACATATTATTCCAAGTCTCCCAACTTCAGCAATGCCTTGCGTGAAGAACTGACCGCTGAGATTGCTGAGGCCGAGGCTGCCACCACTCCCGAAGGCAAGTATGCCGTGGTGGAGAAATTCTCCCAGACTTTTAAGGATATCTATATTAGTAAAAGAAAATACATTGAGACCATTAGCAATGTTGAAGACTTTGTATCTGTGACTTTCGAATTATATCCTGATTTTATCAGTGATGAAGAAAATGACGAGGTGCTTGCTCTCTCAGATGCAGCCTGGACGGGTTACGAGAATGGCACTCTTGACCATGACAAAACAATGGCACTGCTTCCAAAACTCAGTTTTGTACCTCAGGTCGTGGACAATTGGTACGAAGTGGCCACTCCGGCACAACTCTGGTACATTTCATACCTTGTGAATAGTGGCAAGCATGATATCAATGTACGTTTAACAACAGATATAGACTTGGGTGGCATAAGCTACTTCCCTCCAATCGGTGAGCAATATTACCCCGTGGGTCCGACAATGTACTTCAGTGGTGTATTTGACGGACAGTTCCATGTCATTAATAATCTGAGAATAGAAATGGATGATGCTGGAGCCGAGACCGGATTGTTTGGTCGTCTCAACGGAGCAACAATCCAGAATGTAGGTATTGTAAATGCTACTTTAAAGAACTCTAATGCACTCCGTGCTGGGGTACTTGCCGCATGTGCCGTAGGTTCAACCATCAACAATTGCTTCACTGCAGGCGAGATAAATATGGAAGAGTGTATTTGCAGCTTTGAGCGTAGAAATGGTGACGGTCTGGTTGGTCTTTCTTCTTCAGGTTCTGTAATATCCAACAGCTATACCACTTACGGGGCAGTGCCTGATGGAGTAAATTTACTTGAATCAAGTGTTCAGAACAGTTACTGGGCCGAGGATGTGACCAATATGGCTCCCACTGGTGAACTGTGCTATAGACTGAACGGTAACCAGCAGAACATTTTGTGGTATCAGACTATTGAGGAGGATGCCTATCCGATTTTTGACAGTACGCACAAGCAAGTGTATGCCATAGGTGAGATTAAATGTGATGGTACGATTCTTTCTGACGAGGTGTCCTTCACAAACGAAAAGGATGCGGCCACTCCGATACCTCCCCACCATTATGTGGAAGGCATCTGTTCAGAGTGTGGACAGCCTAATCCGGATCTTTTACCGATTGTGGATGGTTGGTATGAGGTGGGATCCCCTGAACAGCTCTTGTACATTTCTGAACTTGTTAACAGCGGAAAGCATGACATCAAGTTCCGTCTGACCGCCGACCTTGACATGAGTGATATAAGTTACTTCCCCCCAATAGGTAAGCAATATTATCCCGAAGGCCCAACATTGTACTTCAGCGGAACCTTTGACGGACAGGGACACATTATCTATAACTTAAGTATTAATAAAGATGATGCTGGAGCTGAAACCGGTTTGTTCGGTCGTCTCAACGGTGCAACCATCCAGAATGTGGGTATTGTGAATGCTACTTTAAAGAACTCTAATGCGCTCCGTGCTGGCGTACTTGCCGCATGTGCCCTCAGCTCAAAAATTATAAACTGCTTCACTGCTGGTGAAATAAATATGGAAGAGTGCATTTGCAGATTCAATCACCGAAATGGATCTGGATTAATCGGCTTGATAACCTCTGGAACGACTATTACAAACAGTTATACCACTTACGAAGTAATGGGTGATGGCGTAGGAGCCTCTGATGTTACCATTAAGAATTGTTATTGGGGTGAAGAAGCTGTTTCGGGAGCGCCTACTGGTGAGCTATGCTACAAACTGAACGGTGATCAGAGCACCATTACATGGTTCCAGAAACTGGGAGAGGATGCCTATCCAGTCCTCAATGCTGAGCGCGGAACAGTCATTCCGAACGAAGATGGCAACTACGAAAACGCCACGGGCATTCAGCAGATTGCCGACAAGAAA
>JAZRON010000052.1:0-1596 GCA_045648725.1 Faecalimonas sp. | reverse complement strand
ATAACTTCCGCCAGTGTGACCGGCTGATCCGGTGCAAATTCTGTTTTGCTCCTTCCGATCATCATGCCGTACTCATATACAGCTTTTACATTCTCTGTATACCAGGCATTATCAATATCCGTAAACGGACATTCTTTACTTTCATTTACTCTGACAAAATGATCCATCCCGGAATCCGCAAAAATTGTGATAATCCCAGTCACAAGCATGCAGATTGCAGCCAAAATGGAAATACTCTTTCTGGCAATACTATTCATGGAAACATCTCCCTTTAATATTATTATATGCTATTACAGTACCTTCTACTATATATGTCGGATTTCCGGTTAAATTGTTTCATGATTTTTGAATTTTTCTCATTATTCTCAAATTATAATAATCACAAATTGCAATTTCAACTTGAACACTGAAAAGAATTAAACCACCTGTACCTTGCCAATTGAATACACCTGATCCAGAAACGCATCAAAGAGTTCCTCTGGGGTGCAATAGCCGAGCAGTCTTCTCGGAAGGGCGTTCATTTCATCAGCAAAGCTGAGTATCTGTTCAGCTGAATACTTGTCAATAGAAACGCCTTTTGGAACAAAGCGCCGGAACAGACGATTCTGCCGTTCATTCTGTGCCCTTTCCCAGGAGGAGTAAGGATGTGCAAAATACACATTCGTGCCCCAGGCCTCCAATTCTGCGAGTCGTTCAAACTCTGCGCCGTTATCAGCAGTGATGGTCTTAAAGATAGTAGCGAAGTGTTCTTCACCATATTCATCCCGAAGTACTTCCATTGCTGCCATAACAGAGGCGGAATCTTTGCCGGGGATTTTGATTGCAAGATAGAAATCTGTTACCTTTTCCACAAGAGTAAGGACCGCAGATTCCTTTCCGGCACGGTGACCTGTCACGGTATCAATCTCCCAGTGTCCGCATATAATGCGGTCCAGGACTTCTTCCGGACGTTCTTCGATGCTCTTACCGTAAATGCGCTTGTTCTTGCGGTTTGTATGTTTTTTCTTCTTTCGTGACAGCGCTTCCGGCACATCGAATGGAGTCAAAGGAAGATTACCTGCCCATAGTTCGTTATACAGAGTTTTGGTGCAGACGATCTGTTCTGAAGGAAAGAGCTTTTTTCGTCTGGCATAGCCAACACAAATGTCCAGTGACCACTTATGCTCTTTGACTTGTTTGACTACCCACTCAATGAACGGAGCTGATTTCTCCAGCTTGTGTGCTTTGTGGCAGCGAGTACGATTGATTTCGTAGTTCGCCTGGCCGCGCTTAGCGGAATATTCAGGGAAACGTCCACGGTTTCCGTTTCTGACACCTGTTCCACGGCGAAGCTCATTGGAAACAGTAGAAGCAGCACAATCGAGGATCCCGCCAATCTTACGGAGTGAGAAGCCAAGCTTCCTGCACAGTTTGATAGTGCAGCGATCTTCAAATCTTAGATGCTGACCTCTTTCGCGATTGGGTGTAATTATGGTAGAATTCATATGATCCATGGGTTTCTCCTTTAGTAGGTTTTTTGTGGTGATTAAATTCTACCAAAGGATCTCGTGGATCATTTTATTTATTCAGTTGTTCAATTTGATTTTACAATTTACC
>JAZRON010000051.1:0-2519 GCA_045648725.1 Faecalimonas sp. | reverse complement strand
CCCTTTGAATCAACGATTGTAACGGTAATGTTGCTGGTCTGCTGCTGTTCCTGAACCACAGGAGTTTCTGCTGCATGAGCCATCACTGAACCGCCACCTAAGAACAGCGCACAAATAGCGGCTGTCATGAGAGTCTTGCTAGATGCAAATCCTCTTCTTTTGTGATCTTCATTCATAGTGATTAAAAATTTATTGTTAAACTAAAGGTTGTTTCTTCGTTTGATTTTTCGTGTGGTTTTGTTAAGATTTTTAAATCCTGCAAATAATCAGAAGTAAAAATACAACAATTTTCTACATGAACAAAGGTTTTTGGGTGAAAAATGGCTCTAGAGAGTGTTAAAAGTGCATTTTTTAGAGTTATGAGTTGTGGACTATAAGTTATGGGTTATTTGGAACGCTTGGAAGAACCTTGACCGAATTTTTTTAAAACGCGGTCGTGTTTTGACTCAAACGCGGTCGCGTTTTAAAAAAACACGGTGGTGAATCCATTTCTTCCTATTCCGTATTGCTCACGTCAGCTTGAGGTGTGGCATGAGCTTTTGGTAGGGAGTGTTGCCGGGTGTGAGGTAGAAGTTGGAATGTTTCTTGGCTTCGGAAGGTGACAGGATACAGCTTTCTCCATGACTGTTTAATCACATCGTCATCGGCGACGGCAACATCTTCTTTTGACGACGACGAAGTCGTTGTTGGTTGTGGTTGTTTTAGTGGTTGTGGTTGTTTATTATTTATTGTATCGAAGGTGTCCTTGATTTCCAGGGGGTTGCAAGGCGTTTCCGACACGTTTCCGACATTTTCCGATACTAGTTCTGCATCTTTCTTACGCTTATAGGCTTCACAACGAGCCCGTTGGCGATCGAATGAAACCATTCTTTCATTAAGGAGTTGCGAAGCAAACAACGTGTTCTCCACGACAAAGAGTCCATAATCATTCAAGACACGAGTCGCCTTGTCGATACGTATTCTCATCTGTCGAGCAATGCTCTTGATGGCTCGGGTGTCGCCGGTGTAGTGGTCTTGGGCTCGGAGGTATTCCAGTAAGGCCCAGTAAAAACCGTAGCCTGCTGCTCCTTCTGCTTCTATGAGATTTATGATTTGCGAATTGCTTCGCGTACTCACTTCATGGGGAAAGTACTGATCGTTCTTCATGTTTAGTGAATTTGTTTTTGGGTTAATAATTAATACAAATATAGTAAAAAAAAGTGGAAATACAAATCTATGGGTGTATAAATAAGAAAAATCCTCAGTAATCAAAGATTACTGAGGATTTCTTCGGGTGACTAGTGGGATTCGAACCCACGACATTCAGAACCACAATCTGACGCTCTAACCGACTGAACTATAGTCACCATGTTAGCTTGTTGTGCTTTCCTTTTCGAAAGCGATGCAAAGGTACGGCTTTTTTTTGAATCTCCAAATCTTTCTCCAACTTTTTTTTCAAAAAAAGTATTCTTTTATGCCGATGTTGTACTTTTGATATAACTCCCGTGTATTGTTTAAGAACCGTAGAAATGGGGTAAATTCTTCATTCTGAATGGATTGGTTGATAAATGAGGCCGGATAGACTTCATAACTCGTTTTTTTTCCTGAAATGGGGCGAGAAGTCCAAATAAGCGAGTATGAACAACTTTCCATGCGGGTGATTCCCCAAAGTTTTTTCAGTTCCAGTTTCACCATGGCGCCTCCGTCCGTGTTTTCTCTTGACATATTCGAGATGAAATTGCCTAAAGAGTAAACGATGAGGTGTCGGGAAGGGTGATGTTGGCCTTGTCTGACTTCCATGGGCTGGACTACGTGAGGGTGGGAGCCGATGATGTGGTCTACTCCCAGGTCAATCAACCAGTCTGCCAATTTCTTTTGGGAGGAATGGGGTAGGCTATGGTATTCCAAGCCCCAATGCATGCACGCAATGATAGCATCGGGCTTCATTCTTCGGGCTGCCTGTATATCGCCTTTGATTTGTACCGTATCGATGTAATTCACGATATTGGGGGTGGAAGGTTTAATGCCGTTAGTGTCGTAAGTATAAGCCAATAGGGCGATTCTGAAGCCGTTCTTTTCAATCAGTAGGGGATAACGTTGTTGGCGGTCCTCCGGAGTGCGGTAAGTGCCTGTAAAAGGTATTTTCAGGGAATCCAACAAATGTGCGGTCCGTTCCAATCCTTTTTTTCCTCGGTCGAGGCAATGGTTGTTGGCCGTGAGCAGTACATCGAAACCGGCGTCCTTGATTGCATACAGGAACTCATCGGGAGCGCTGAATGAGGGGTAGCCTCGGTAGGGCTTTCCGCCCAGCGTCACCTCCAGATTGCCGATAGCGATATCGGCTTGGCTGATTTCTTCCTTGACGTGCTTGAAGCAGTCTGAATAGTCGTAGCCTTGGTTGGTCTGGGCGGCTTTTATCTGCGCGTCGTGCTGCATCAGGTCACCAACAAATAATAGCGTAATCCTCTCCTGAGCGGAGAGGGTTACGCTATATATGATAACAATGATTATGCAAAAGAGATTTCTCATTGGTAAATGGC
>JAZRON010000050.1:0-1838 GCA_045648725.1 Faecalimonas sp. | reverse complement strand
GGATATTAACTCCTTTACTCCGGTACAACATCCGGCAAATGATATGACAACGGATATTGTCACCACCCACTTTGATTACCATTCCATTGACCATAACCTTTTGAAACTAGACATTCTTGGTCATGATGATCCTACCATGATTAAGATGTTGGAAGAATTGGTGGAGCAGCTTACCGGTGAAAAATTTGTTGCAACAGAAATCAAATTGGATGATCCTGGAGTTATGCAGCTTTTCGCAGATACTAGTTCTCTTGGAATTACACCGGATGACATTGGAGGAATTCCCGTAGGATGTCTTGGAATTCCGGAGTTCGGAACGGATTTCGTTATTCAGATGGTGGTAGATACCAAGCCAAAGACCCTTTCCGATTTGATTCGTATCTCCGGTCTTTCACATGGAACGGACGTATGGCTCAATAATGCCCAAACCTTGATTCAAGAAGGAAAAGCCACGATTTCTACTGCGATTTGTACTCGTGATGATATCATGACCTTCCTCATTAACAGTGGAATGGAAAGTGAGCGGTCATTTAAGATTATGGAAGCAGTTCGAAAAGGAGCCGTGGCCAAAGGCAAATGCGGAACGTGGGATGAGTGGAAGGAAGATATGAAGGCTCATGGTATTCCGGATTGGTACATCTGGTCCTGTGAGCAGATTAAGTACATGTTCCCGAAGGCCCATGCAGCAGCCTACGTTATGATGGCTTATCGTATAGCATACTGTAAGGTGTATTATCCGTTGGCATATTATGCGGCGTACTTTAGTATCCGTGCAAGCGCATTTTCTTATGAACTCATGTGTCAGGGAAAAGAAAAATTGGAGTTCTATATTCGTGATTACAAAAAGAGAAGTGATTCTCTGTCCAATAAAGAGCAGGATACGCTGAAGGATATGAAATTGGTACAGGAAATGTATGCGAGAGGATTTGAGTTTCTCCCAATTGATATTTACAAATCCCAAGCCACCAAGTTCCAGATTGTGGATGGCAAACTGTTGCCACCGTTTAGCAGTATTGACGGTATGGGTGAAAAGGCGGCGGATGCTGTGGAGATGGCGGCGAAGAATGGCCCATTCCTTTCGAAAGATGATTTCCGTCAGAGGACAAAAGTAAGTAAGACGGTGATAGAATTGATGGCTGATTTAGGTGTTCTTGGTGATATGCCGGAATCTAATCAATTATCTTTATTTGATTTTTAGTGAGAATAGGAGTTTGTCGATAAAAAGACAAACTTCTTTTTTTTGCCAATTATTTCCGAATGTTTTCTCTAATAGAATATATTAAAATATAAGACAGGCCCAAATTACTCCAGATAAGAAATTAATAAGTACGAAAGATGAATAATTTTTAAATGAGACGGAGGAATTTCTTATGGACAAGAGAAAGAACGTGAGACCTTTTGGGTTTCGTGACAAATTGGGTTACCTTTTTGGTGACTTTGGAAATGATTTTACATTCATTTTATCATCCAGCTTCTTACTCAAATTTTACACAGACGTAATGGGTATGGAAGCTTACATCGTGGGGATTGTCATGATGATTGCCCGAATTGTGGACGCATTTACCGATGTGGCCATGGGACGTATCTGTGATAAATCAAAACAGACTCCCGTCGGCAAGTTTAAACCTTGGATTCGTCGTATGTGCGGACCGGTTGCTATCGCCTCATTTTTGATCTATCAAAGTGCATTTGCAGACTGGGCGATGCGGGCGAAAATTGCTTGGCTTACTGTGACATATATTTTGTGGGGTTCTATATTTTATACCTCCATTAACATTCCTTACGGTTCTATGGCCTCAGCAGTTTCAGCAGAAGCGGGGGATCGTCAGTCACTTTCT
>JAZRON010000049.1:0-29079 GCA_045648725.1 Faecalimonas sp. | reverse complement strand
ATTTGGGAAATGGAATGATGATTCATGCACCTCAGACCGGTGATGTTGTGAGAGTGGTTAGTGTATACGGCTCACCTTGGTATAGAAGATATTGGTAAATGATAGAAGCCTTAGGATAGAATTCCTAAGGCTTCTTTTTATAATATTTAATAATATAATTAAGCCGAAAATGGGACTCGAACCCACGACCTACGCATTACGAATGCGTCGCTCTACCAACTGAGCCATTTCGGCAGGTTTTTCAACCACAAGATAGATTATACTTTTTAATGGAATTAAAGTCAAGAACGAAATAATTAATGTTACGTTATCGATTTAAAGTGGTAAAGTAATTTTTGTTGACAAATAACATATAGATGATTATATTATTTAGTATGAGATTATGAAAGTGAAGAAGGCAGGACAACACGATGATTCCCATGGAACTAGGACAAAACAGTTATAACATTGAACTGCAAAGAGGAAACTTAAATAGAGCCGGTGAACTTTTAGATTTGAAGCGAAAAGTAATGATTATTACAGATACGGGAGTTCCAATTGAATATGCAAAAAAGGTAGCAGAGCAATGCAAGGAAAGCTACATAAAGATAGTGGAGTGTGGTGAAGGAAGTAAATCTCTTCAGATGGCGGAACAAATTCTTGTAGAAATGCTAAACCATGAGTTTAACAGGAAAGACTGTGTGGTCGCAGTTGGCGGCGGAGTAGTAGGAGATTTGGCTGGAGTGGTTGCATCTCTTTATATGCGCGGCATAGATTTTTACAATATTCCAACAACTGTTTTATCACAAGTGGATTCTTCCATAGGTGGAAAAACGTCGGTGAATCTTGCAGGTATCAAAAATATCATTGGTGCGTTTTATCAACCAAAAGCAGTATTGATTGATCCGGACACGCTGTATACTTTGCCGGAACGTCAGATTGTAAATGGGTTATTTGAAGCAATTAAGATGGGAGCAACAAGCGACAGGAAGTTGTTCGAGTTATTCTTAAAGGAAGATTGGAAAGCCCATCTTGACCTGATTATAGAGAAGGCTCTTTTGATTAAAAAAAATGTGGTAGAACAAGATGAAAAAGAAAGTCATCTGAGAAAGATATTGAACTTTGGACATACCATAGGACATGGTTTCGAAAGTGCAGCAAAAGGGAAGCTGCTCCACGGAGAATGTGTGGCTATAGGCATGTTATATATGAGTAGCCAAGAGGTACAAAAACAATTGTTAGAAATATACGACAAATTGGGATTTACAGTTCCGAATATTTTGGAATTCAATATGGAACAAGTAAAAGAAGCAATTCTACATGATAAAAAAGCAAGCTATAAGAATTGTTCAGTGGTATATGTGTCACAAATCGGAGATGGACAAATCGAAGAATGGCCTATGGAGCAGGTGCTTGAAAGATTGGGGTGTGAGTAGTGTGAAAAATGTATTCGGGAACAGTATTACAGTAACCTTGTTTGGTGAAAGTCATGGAGAACAGATTGGTGTGGTATTAGATGGAATTGCACCGGGAATTGATGTTGATATGGATTTCATGCGAAAACAATTAGAACTTAGAAAACCACATGGGAAGATATCAACTCAACGCGTGGAGGCAGATGAACCACAGATTGTAAGTGGTGTTTTTGAAGGAAAGACAACAGGTACACCGATTTGTATTCTATTTGAGAATAACAATACAAAGAGTAAGGATTATTCTAAGACAAAGGATTTCGTGCGTCCGGGACATGCGGATTATACGGCAATCCAAAAATATCATGGATTTGCAGATTATCGTGGTGGTGGACATTTTTCCGGAAGGCTCACGACGCCGATTGTTGCAGCAGGAGCAATTCTTATCCAGGCGCTAAAGAAAAAGGGGATTCGGATTGGTACCCACATCAAGCAGTGTGGAAACATACAGGACACACCTTTTGCAAACTATGTTGAAGAGATTGAAAAGGTGAATGATTTCACTTTTCCGGTGTTGGATGAAGGTATCGCAGAGCAAATGCGAGCATATATGGAAACAGTAGCAAGGGAAGGCGACAGTGTAGGCGGCATCTTAGAAACGGTTGTAACAGGTATCCCCGCAGGTGTAGGGGAACCTTGGTTTGATTCAATGGAAAGCATGCTTGCTCACGGGATTTTTAGTATTCCCGCAGTAAAAGGAATGGAGTTTGGAAAAGGCTTTGCATTTGCCCAGATGAAGGGAAGCGAAGCAAACGACCCATTTGAAATGAAAGACGGGAAGATACAGACCAAGACAAATAATAACGGCGGTATCAATGGGGGCATTACAAATGGTATGCCGATTTTGTTTAATACAGTGATTAAGCCAACTCCATCTGTTTATAAGCAACAGCAAACTGTAGATATTAGTAAGATGGAAAATGTGTCTTATCAAATTCAGGGAAGACATGATCCTGCGATTATTCACAGGGCACGTGTGGTAGTAGATAGTATGACTGCAATTGTGATTGCAGATATGTTAGCACTTCGTTATGGAACAGATTGGCTCTACAAGGAGGCATAAACATGAAAGCAACAATTACACCGGGAAAGGCAAAAGGAATTGTCTTGGCGCCACCTTCTAAAAGCATGGCACATCGAATGCTTATGGGGGCCGGCTTATCAGAAGGAACCTCGGTGATACAAAATATTGATTTAAGTGAGGATATTAAGGCAACTCTTGGAATCTTAAAAGCACTTGGATGTGAATATACCATTGAAAATAATACCGTGACTATGAAAGGTATTGGCAGCAGAAACGTGGAAGCAACTACAGTATTGGATGCCAAGGAAAGTGGAAGTACTCTCCGGTTTTTTGTTCCGATTCTTTTAACCGGCGGAGAAAAATGCAAATTTACGGGTGCTAAGAGTTTGTTTTCCAGACCAATTGGAATCTATGAGGATATTTGCAAAAAACAAAATATTTACTTTCATAAAATGGTAGATTCACTGGAATTGAATGGAAAATTGCAAGCCACGCAGTATCAGATTCCGGGGAATATCAGTAGCCAATTTATTACAGGATTGCTATATGCACTGCCATTGTTAAAGGAGGATAGTGTATTAGAAATACTTCCGCCAATTGAAAGTAGGGCATATATTGAGATGACTTTAGAAGTTCTTGAGATATACGGAATCAAAGTAGAACGTAGAGAAAATACTTACTATATTCCGGGAAATCAGACTTATCGTGCTATAAATGGTATTGTTGAAGGTGATTATTCCAATGCCGCATTTTTAGATGCTTTTAATCTCATTGGCGGTCAAGTAGAAGTTGAGGGGCTTAGAAAAGATAGTTTGCAAGGGGACAAGGTCTACCGAGAATATTTTCAAATGTTGCAAATGGCAGATGTTCCGAGTATGGATATCTCGGAATGTCCGGATTTGGGGCCAATTTTAATTGGCATGGCTGCAGTGAATCATGGGGCAGTATTTACTGGCACAAAGAGATTGGAAATCAAAGAAAGTGACCGCGGTACAGTGATGGCTATGGAATTGAAGAAATTTGGTATTCAAGTAGATGTGCATGAAAATGAGATTGTGGTGCATCCTGGGGAATTGCAGACACCTGTAGAGTTTTTAGACAGTCATAATGACCATCGAATTGCCATGACTTTAGCAACACTATGTACAAATACAGGTGGAGTCATAGATGACTGCATGGCAGTGAAGAAAAGCTTCCCAAACTATTATGAAGTAATAAAACAGTTAGGAATTCATGTGGAGATAGACGACTAGATTGGAGGATAAGACCATGAATTGTGAATTCAAGAGAAAATTACCGATTCCGAAGAAGGTAAAAGAAACGTACCCAATCACACCGGAAATGGAAAGAGTAAGAAGAGGGCGAGATATAGAAATTAAAAAAGTATTATCAGGGGAATCAGATAAATTTTTACTGATTATCGGACCGTGCTCCGCAGATTATGAGAATTCTGTAATGGACTATATTTCCAGACTATGTCCGGTACAGGAAAAGGTGGCAGATAAAATTATTATTATTCCAAGAATATACACCAATAAGCCTCGTACTACGGGTGCCGGTTATAAGGGGATGCTTCATCAACCAGACCCACTTCATGATTCTGATATGTTGGAAGGGGTTTTAAAAATTAGAAAAGTGCATATGCGTGCGCTTAAGGAAACTGGATTTTCCTGTGCAGATGAGATGCTGTATCCTGAAAATTATAGATACCTTTCAGACTTACTTGCCTATGTGGCAGTAGGAGCACGTTCTGTTGAAAACCAACAGCATCGTTTAACAGCCAGTGCAATTGATGTTCCGGTTGGAATGAAGAATCCAACGAGTGGAGATTTATCTATTATGATGAATTCCATTCAGGCAGCACAAAGTAGCCATACTTTTATCTATCGAGGCTGGGAAGTGGAAAGCCAAGGGAATCCGTATGCTCATGCGATTTTACGCGGAGGCATGAATGCTCAAGGAGAAAATATCGCGAATTATCATTATGAAGATTTGATGCATGTATACGAATGGTACCAGAAAAAGAATTTGCAGAATATGGGTGTTATCATTGATACGAACCATGCAAATTCCAATAAAAAATATTTAGAACAGATTCGCATCAGCAAGGACGTCATGCACAGCCGTCGTGTGAACAAGGATATCAGAGGACTTGTAAAAGGTCTTATGATTGAAAGTTACATTGTGGATGGAGCCCAATCCCCAGAGTGTGGCACTTATGGGCAGTCTATTACGGACCCATGTATTGGATGGGAGAAGACGGAGAAGTTCATTTACGAATTGGCGGAAGAGATGTAGAAAAAGGGGTGCAAAGCGCCCCCTTTTTTTGTTACGTATCTTATTTGGGGAGTTCCACACCTTCCGGCATAGAATCCCACTCATTTAATCCCAAATCTTGCTTGAATTTGGCCTGCTCCAATGTAAGTTTCGGAAGGTCCTCTTCCAGATATTCTAGGAGTTCTTGCACTCCTTCTCGCGTGGTGTTATCAATCATAAAGATTCGCTCACATCCGGCATTTTCCATCCATTGTCTAACCATAGGGATGTTGGCATATGGCGAGTCAATCTTTGTTATGACACCGATAAGGGGTCTTAGTATGAAAGAGCGAAGACTGGCACTGAAAAGATTAAACGGTTCATCCGCTGCCTGAACAATCGCTATCACGTCTGCTTCAAAAGAGAAACATGCAAGTCCAACACTAAAACGCTTTGATTCTGCATATTCACCAGGAGAATCGATGGTGTTATCGTCGGTAGTGGTATATTGAGTTTTTACATAATGAAGTTCTTCACCCTTCAGAGCCTGAGTCAGAGAAGTCTTACCGGCTTCACTTCGTCCCATCAAAAATAATTTTTTCATGTATCAATCTATCCCATCTCAACTTTTATGTATTTTACAAACTCTAAATCCGAGTTCCTCGCCAAAAAACTTTACAACAGATTCCACAGAAGTCTGCACATCTGAGAGTCTACCTGAAACAATCAGGGAGCCGCAGAAACGATCCATAAAACAAACTTGTACATCAGCACTTTTTACGGCAACATCAGCTGCCACAACCACGGCCTCCCAAGGTGAAAAACGAATGAGACCAAGTGATTCACCGGTGTGATCTTCGCCTTCATGAACACCAATGTGTAGAGCTAAATTCTGATAGATACATGCTTCCGACGGATTAATCACATGAGCCATGCAAATTTCCTTTCCAGGGACACGAACACGGGTCATACGCAGTTTCTTTCCCATTAATTGTTCGTAGTCATCTTGGAAAATTTTCTCTATAAGTTGCTCCTTTGTTATTCGAGTCATAGCTGCACTTCCTATCTCTTTGTAACCTTGCATACAACATATTCTAAGGAGTCACGGAAATATTCTACAATTTCAGTCATAGCAGACATAACATCCGATATTTCTCCTGTGATAATCAGTGTTCCGGTAAATCTGTCTGCAAATCCCAGATAGATGTTTCCGCTTTTCACCGCGATATCAGAAGCAATAACTGCAGATTCCGGTGGTGTCATATTCATAATTCCGATTGCAGAAGAACCATAGTCTACTTGTGGATTGAGTCCTAATTTCTGATATATAATTGGGTCCGGACCACCCATCACATGTGCAAATGTGATTTCCTTTCCGGCTACTGTTTCTTGTACAATTCTGATTTGATCTTTGTGTTCGTTTGCCATTTTATTTCCTCACTTTCGAAAAATGTGCATTCCTATTTAAAATTTTACTATTGGTGGTAGTCAATGTCAAGATATTAGAGTATAATTAAGAGAAGAAATAGTAAATAAAGGACGTGAAATCTATGGGAAAAGAGCAATTGGTTTCCATGGCAAAAGAAGCTATGAAATACGCATATAGTCCATATTCCGGATATAAAGTAGGTGCAGCGCTACTTTGCAAAGATGGAAGTGTATATACAGGATGTAATATTGAAAATGCAGGATATTCTTCTACAAACTGTGCAGAGCGAACGGCATTTTTTAAGGCAGTTAGTGAGGGGAAACGGGAATTTACCGCAATTGCAATCTGCGGTGGAAAAGATGGCGTTATAGAGGGAGAGTTTCCTCCATGTGGCGTGTGCCGCCAAGTGATGAGAGAATTCTGTGAGGATGAGTTTTTGATTCACCTTGCAACAAAAGAAGGAATACAGACTTATACATTGAATGAACTTCTGCCGGCAAGTTTCAGACCGGAGACGCTTAGAAAATAAGAAGATTTATGTAGAGCAGTTGCGAGTTTTCGCAGCTGCTTTTTAATGTTTGTCTGGTGTGAACACGTTTCTAAAAACGCTTCTGATAAAGTTTTTCCAAAAGATTTATCAATGAATACAATCCCATTGCCAAGATACAAAGGATACAAATCGACATGAGCAGCCAATCCAACTTAAACACCTGACTCGAATAGATAATCAAATATCCAAGTCCGTTTCTGGCCGCTAGGAATTCTCCAATAATTACACCTACAAGACAAAGCCCGATGTTTACTTTCATGTTGCTAATAATCGTTGGAACAGAACTTGGCACCACAACCTTTGCCATGGCATGAAAACGATTTCCTCCAAGGGTGTATATGAGTTTTAACATCTCCCCATCGATTTCCGTAAAACAGGTATATAGACTCAAAATGCTTCCAAAGATGGCAACCGACATACCTGCCACAATAATTGTAGTAGGAGTAGCGCCCAGCCATACGATGAGAAGTGGGGCAAGAGCTGACTTTGGAAGGCTGTTTAAAACCACGAGAAATGGTTCTGTAATCTGAGAGGCTCTCTTGCTAAACCAAAGAAGCATGGCACAAAGGAGGCTGATAAAAGTTACCAGAAGGAAACTTACTAAGGTTTCATAAAGGGTAATTCCAATATGAAGGAAGATACTTTTATCTAATACCATAGACCAAAAACAGAGAGCAACCTTACTAGGACTACTGAAAATAAAGGAGTCAATGATTCCTACAGCAGAAGTTATTTCCCACAGAAGTAAGAATCCAACTAATAGAAGAATTCTTGCACTTCGTACAATCCAAACATTACGAAGGTGATTTTTCAGAAACTGTATTTGCATAGCAGAAGGTTCATTCATTTTCATTCAACTCCTTCCACACCATATTAAAATAATTTTTAAACTCAGGGGTATTTCTTCGATGAAGTGGGGTGTCTTCCTCTAAATCGAATTTCAGAGGTATGATACTTTTAATCGAGGCAGGACGCTCTGACAGTACAAGAACCTTATCTCCAAGACTGATAGCCTCCGATAAATCATGGGTTACCAAGATGGCACTTCTTTTTTCTTTTCGAATAATCTGTCCGATGTCATCCGCAACGTTTAAGCGTGTTTGATAGTCTAGGGCAGAGAATGGTTCGTCAAGTAAGAGCAAATCCGGTTCTAATATGAGAGTTCGAATCAGTGCAACTCGCTGACGCATACCACCAGATAGTTCAGAGGGACGTGCATTTAAAAAATCAGCTAGACCATATTGTGTTAGATAATCCTGTACTTTTTGTTTGGTCTCTGCAGTTAACATATGGCGGATTTCCAAACCTAGGACAATGTTTTTATAAATAGAGCGCCACTCTAATAGGTGGTCCTTTTGCAACATATAGCCAATTTGTTTTCCGTGTAGTTCTACGATACCTTCTTCGGGTTTCATTAGACCGCATATAAGGGAGAGTAGTGTGGACTTTCCACAGCCGGATGGACCCACGATGCTAATGAATTCTCCTTTGGACATCGAGAAGGAGAGCTGAGATAAGGCTGGTGTTTCACCTTCTAAATTATGGTATGAGTGACTAAGATTTTTGATTTCCAGTATAGTATCCATCATGCACCTCCTTTCATATGATTTAATTTATGTAAAAAATAAGAATCTGTGCTTGAATGCAAGATAAGAAAATAGTATAATAGGACACATCATTGTGGTAAATCGGAGAAGTGTAAATGAATTATCAGAAAGAGTTGGATAAGTTGATTTCAAATCTTGAAAAAGAAGGAAAAGTGCCAAGACTGCTATTGCATAGTTGTTGTGCACCGTGTAGCAGTTATGTATTGGAATATCTATCCGATTATTTTGAAATTACAGTGTTTTATTATAATCCCAATATATTCCCGGAAAGCGAGTATACCAAGCGAATTCTGGAGCAACAGATGCTGATACAGGATATGAATGTGAAGTACCCGGTTTCATTCTTGGCAGGGAGTTATGAAAGGGATCGCTTTTATGAAATTGCGAAAGGATTAGAGCATTTAAAAGAGGGTGGAGACAGATGCTTTAAGTGCTATGAACTTCGTTTAGAGGAAGCAGCGAAGATTGCAACAGAGGGTGAATTTGATTATTTTACAACCACACTTAGCATTAGCCCAATGAAGAATGCGGAAAAGTTAAATGAGATAGGAAATAAGGTGGGAGTCAAATATGGAGTATCTTATTTGCAATCCGACTTTAAAAAGAAGAACGGTTACAAACGTTCCATAGAACTATCAAAGGAATTTGGCCTTTACAGACAGGATTACTGCGGATGTGAATTTTCCTTCCGCGATAGACAAAGAGAGAAAAAGGAGAAGTAAGATGGCACAGTTATGGGGTGGACGTTTCACAAAAGAAACAGACCAATTAGTTTACAATTTTAATGCGTCGATTTCATTCGACCAGAAATTCTATGCACAGGATATCAAAGGAAGCATGGCACATGTAAAAATGCTCGCCAAACAGGGAATTCTAACGTTGGAAGAGAAAGAACAGATTTTGTCAGGGCTTCAGGGAATTTTAGATGACGTGAATTCCGGTGCATTGGAAATCTCAGATAAATACGAAGATATTCATAGCTTTGTGGAGGCAACCTTGATTGACAGAATCGGGGAAGCAGGAAAGAAACTGCATACCGGAAGAAGTCGTAATGACCAGGTTGCATTAGATATGAAACTTTATACAAGAGATGAGATAAAAGAAATCGATGGTCTTGTAAAAGAATTGCTCCAAGTGTTATTAACGATTATGAAGGAGCATACGGAAACTTTCATGCCGGGCTTTACCCATCTACAAAAGGCTCAGCCGATTACGCTGGCGCATCATATGGGTGCATACTTTGAAATGTTTAAGCGTGATAGATCAAGACTTCATGACATCTACGAGCGTATGAATTACTGTCCACTTGGTTCAGGGGCTCTTGCAGGAACTACATATCCACTGGACCGTGAATATACTGCAGAACTTCTTGGGTTTTATGGCCCTACATTGAATAGTATGGATTCTGTGGCTGACAGGGATTACCTGATTGAGTTATTGTCTGCATTATCTACAGTGATGATGCATCTGAGCAGATTTTCAGAGGAAGTGATTATCTGGAATTCCAACGAGTATCAGTTTGTGGATATTGATGATGCATATAGTACTGGAAGCAGTATTATGCCACAGAAGAAGAATCCTGACATTGCAGAATTGGTTCGTGGTAAAACAGGACGTGTTTATGGGGCACTCATGTCTCTTCTTACAACTATGAAAGGAATTCCACTTGCGTACAACAAAGATATGCAAGAAGACAAGGAGTTTGTATTTGATGCCATTGATACGGCAAAAGGCTGTCTTGCATTATTTACAGGAATGCTTCGCACTATGAAGTTTCGCAAAGAAGTGATGGAAAACAGTGCCAAGAATGGATTCACCAATGCAACCGATGCAGCCGACTACCTTGTAAATCATGGCGTAGCGTTCCGTGATGCACATGGAATTGTAGGTCAGCTTGTTTTATACTGCATCGAAAAAGACATTGCATTAGATGATATGACATTGGATGAATACAAGGCAATCTCAACTGTGTTTGAGGAAGATATATATGAAGCAATCAGCATGAAAACCTGTGTGGAGAAGCGCATGACCATTGGTGCACCTAGTAAAGAAGCCATGGAAAAAGTGATTGCAATTTATGAAAAAACACTTGCATAATGGCAAAAAATGTTATAACATTTTCAAATCATAAAATTTTTAAACGACATATGAGAAACGAGGGATTTTATTATGGATAAGAAATTGAGAGTAGGGATTCTTGGAGCAACAGGTATGGTTGGACAACGTTTCATCGCATTGTTAGAAAACCATCCATGGTACGAAGTTGTAACTGTGGCAGCAAGCCCAAGATCAGCCGGTAAGACATACGAAGAAGCAGTAGGCGGACGTTGGAAAATGACGACTCCTATGCCAGAAGGAGTAAAGAACTTAATTGTAGCAAATGTAAACGAAGTAGAAAAAGTTGCTGCAAGTGTTGATTTTGTATTTAGTGCTGTGGATATGTCAAAAGAAGAAATCAAAGCAATCGAAGATGCATATGCAAAGACTGAGACACCGGTTGTGTCTAACAACAGTGCTCATCGTTGGACAAAAGATGTGCCAATGGTTGTACCGGAGATTAACCCAGAACATTTTGATGTAATTGAGGCACAAAAGAAACGTCTTGGAACAACTAGAGGTTTCGTGGCAGTAAAACCAAACTGTTCTATTCAAAGCTATGCGCCGGTTCTTACAGCATGGAAAGAATTTGAACCAACAGAAGTGGTTGCAACTACATATCAAGCGATTTCAGGAGCAGGTAAGACATTCAAAGACTGGCCGGAAATGGTAGAAAATATTATCCCATATATCGGTGGAGAGGAAGAAAAGAGTGAGCAAGAACCTCTTCGTATCTGGGGAAAAGTAGTAGATGGCGAAATTGTAAAAGCAGAAGGTCCTGTGATTACAACACAATGTATCCGTGTTCCTGTATTAAATGGACATACTGCAGCCGTATTTGTAAAATTTGCAAAGAAACCTACGAAAGAAGAATTAATTGAACGTATCGTAAATTTCAAAGGCCTTCCACAAGAATTAGAACTTCCAAGTGCACCAAAACAGTTCATTCAATATTTAGAAGAAGACAATCGTCCTCAAGTACAATTGGATGTAGACTATGAAAATGGTATGGGTGTTTCCGTTGGACGTATCAGAGAAGACAGTGTATATGATTTCAAATTCGTTGGTTTATCACACAATACAGTAAGAGGAGCAGCAGGCGGAGCTATCCTTTGTGCAGAAACGTTAACTGCTAAGGGATACATTACAGCAAAATAATCATGCTAGAAGTGCTGGGGGAGAATAATTTCTTCTCTGGCATTTTTATTACTAGAAAAAAAGAGCGATATTTGGTATGCTAAATGCAGAGAAATAAAGTGGGGTGTTTACCATGAGTAATAAAACACTAAATTACACACAGAACCGAGAGTTATCATGGCTTCGCTTTAATCAGCGTGTGCTTGAAGAGGCACAGGATTTGACAGTGCCTCTACTGGAGAGGATGAAGTTTGTCGCTATTTTCACAAGTAATTTGGACGAATTTTTTATGATTCGTGTGGGAAGTCTTTATGACATGGTGATGATGGAAGATGATTCTGTGGATTCACGTTCAGGCATGACGGCTAGAGAACAACTGGATGCCATATATAATGCTATGGGTTCCTTGTACAAAGAGCGAGAACGCACCTATGCACAGATTAAAAAGCAACTTCATCCATACGGAGTTTGTGGTCTGTCTTTCAAAGAACTGGAGCCATCTGAGAAAAAGTATGTAAAGCGTTATTTTAAGGAGCAGGTTCTTCCTGTGCTTTCACCACAGATAGTGGATGTGAATCATCCGTTTCCACACTTGTTAAACAACAAGATTTATGTGGTTGCGAATTTAAGTACCAAGGATAAGTCCATGATGGGTATTGTTCCGGTGCCTCAGTTTATTTCCGATATCTTATTTCTTCCGGGACACGATATTCGCTATATTCGCATGGAAAAAGTAATTATGGAATACTTGGAACTGATTTTTGAACAGTACGAGATTACGGAACGCAATTATTTGTGCGTAACCAGAAACGCGGATATTTCGCCGGATGACAAGTCCTTTGATGAGGACGAAGATTTTCGCGAGCGTATGCAACAGACACTTCATAAGAGAAGAAAATTAGCAGCAGTGCGCATGGAGATTGCATTTCCGTTGACAAAAGAAATGGAAGATTATCTTTGCGAAAAACTTCATCTTAATCCCAAGCAGATTTTTCGTACCAAGGTGCCGATGAAATTAGAATATATTTACTCCATTATTAATAAGATTCCGGAGTCCATGAAGCGCTCATTGGTAGAACCACCATTTTCGCCACAACCATCAAAATATGTACAAGAAGGAAGTGTCATGCGACAGGTGAAGCGGAAAGATATTTTGCTTTCCTATCCATATGAAAGTATGGAACCGTTTTTACGACTTATTAAGGAAGCTTCCGTGGACCCAAGTGTTATGACTATTAAAATTACTATTTATCGTCTTGCAAAAAAGACAAGACTTGTGGAGTATCTCTGTGCAGCGGCAGAAAATGGAAAAGAGGTTACGGTTTTAATTGAACTACGGGCTAGATTTGATGAGCAGAACAACATTGATTGGTCGGAACGATTGGAGGAAGCAGGGTGTAGAGTGATTTATGGCTTTGAGGGATATAAGGTTCACTCCAAAGTCTGCCAGATTACCTGCCGCAATCGAAGTGAAATTCAGTATGTTACACAAATTGGGACTGGAAATTACAATGAAAAAACGGCGGCGCTTTACACAGATGTGTCTCTTATGACTGCTAACAAAGAAATAGGAGAGGATGTGTCAAACTTCTTTAAGAATATGTCCATTGGAAATTTGGACGGACAATATCAGCATTTGCTTGTTTCTCCTAATAGTTTAAAGCGTTCAGTTTTAGAACTGATTGACAAAGAGATTGCAAAAGGTGAAAATGGACGTATCATTATGAAAATGAACTCGGTTACCGATATGGATTTTATTGAGAAAATTGCTAAGGCTTCTCAGGCAGGAGTGAAAATAGATTTGCTTGTTCGTGGAATTTGTTGTATTTTACCAGGCATAAAAGGGGTTACGGAAAACCTGGCAGTGACAAGTATTGTGGGGCGTTATCTTGAACATGCCCGCATTTTCAGTTTTGGAGTGGGGAATGAGCAACGACTCTATATAGGTTCTGCGGATATGATGACTAGGAACACAGAGAAGAGAGTAGAGGTAGCCTGTCCGGTTATGGATGCAGGCATAAAAGAACGGCTGAATCACATGCTGGAGGTTATGCTTTCTGATAATACAAAAGCACGCACCATGCACAGTGATGGCAGTTATATTATGAAAGAAAAAAAGGAAGAAGAGATTATTGCGCAAGAGATTTTCATGAAAGAGGCAATGTGGGCAGAGGATGGAGGAAGAAAAGAAATCCGTTCTTTGAGACATTGGTTACAGAGAATCTTTTCGAAATAAGAAGTATCAGAAAGATGGGAAAATCAGTATTTATTGCAGAAAAGCCAAGTGTAGCTCAAGAGTTCGCTAAGGCATTAAAATTAAATACGAAAAGAAAAGATGGGTATTTGGAAGGAGAAAATACTATTGTCACATGGTGTGTAGGCCATCTTGTGACCATGAGTTACCCAGAAAGTTATGATGAGAAGTACAAAAGATGGAGTTTGGAAACACTTCCATTTATGCCAAAGGAATTCAAATACGAAGTAATTCCAAATGTAGAGAAACAGTTTAAAATTGTCAGTGGGCTGTTAAACCGTCCGGATGTGGATACCATTTATGTCTGTACCGACTCGGGACGAGAAGGAGAATATATCTATCGTCTTGTGGAGCAGATGGCAGATGTAAAAGGAAAGCAAAGAAAACGTGTCTGGATCGATTCCCAGACAGAAGAAGAAATTTTGCGCGGGATACGCGAAGCAAAGGATTTATCAGAATATGATAATCTTTCCGCGTCCGCCTATTTACGTGCAAAAGAAGACTATCTTATGGGGATCAATTTCTCAAGGCTTTTGACCCTCAAATACGGAAACAGCATTTCTAATTATTTGAAAACAAAGTATACGGTGCTTTCTGTAGGTCGGGTAATGACCTGCGTTCTAGGCATGGTGGTACGAAGAGAGAGGGAAATCCGAGATTTTGTCAAAACACCATTTTATCGTGTTGTGGGCCAGATAGAAGCAGACAATCAGACTTTTGAAGGAGAATGGAAAGCAGTAGCAGGTTCCAAATATTTTGAAAGTCCATTGCTGTATAAAGAAAATGGGTTTAAAAACAAGGAAACAGCCCAAGGGTTAATAGATTATCTTAGCCAGACTCCATTTTTGAAGGTGGTTTCTATTGAAAGAAAACAGGAAAAGAAGAATCCACCTCTTTTATTTAATTTGGCAGAATTACAAAATGAATGTTCAAAACGTTTTAAGATAAGCCCGGATGAAACCCTGCGCATCGCTCAGGAGCTATATGAAAAGAAATTAATCACCTATCCGAGAACTGATGCCAGAGTCTTATCCACAGCAGTTGCGAAGGAAATACATAAAAATCTGAATGGTTTGTCGAAATATGATATGGCGACACCTTATTTGCAAGATATTCTAAATTTTGGAAGTCATAAGAGTCTTCCAAAGAGCCGCTATGTAAATGACAAACAGATTACAGACCATTATGCCATGATTCCTACGGGTCAGGGACTTTCGGCGCTTGCTGGTTTGTCACACACGGCAAAGCAGGTGTATGACACCATTGTGCGAAGATTTTTAAGCATCTTTTATCCACCGGCAGTATATCATAAAGTAAGCATTACAACACAGGTGAAAGATGAACAATTCTTTGCAAATTTCAAGGTGTTAAGCGAAGAAGGATACTTAAAAGTGGTTGGTACCGGGACAGAAAATAATGAAGATGCAAGACTTTTTGAGGTTGTAAAAAAGATTCAAAAAGGAGATGTTTTAAAGGTTCAGGAGTTTGCAATCAAGGAAGGTGAGACGTCGCCGCCGAAACGATATAACTCCGGTTCTATGATTCTCGCCATGGAAAATGCAGGCCAGCTGATTGAGGACGAGGAACTTCGAGCCCAGATAAAAGGAAGCGGAATTGGCACCAGTGCCACCCGTGCTGAGATTCTGAAAAAATTAATCCATATTCAGTATCTGTCATTGAACAATAAGACACAGATTATCTCACCAACACTCCTTGGAGAAATGGTGTTTGACGTGGTAGAACATTCTATACGTTCTTTGTTGAATCCGGAACTGACTGCAAGTTGGGAGAAAGGCCTTACCTATGTGGCAGAAGGACAAATTACTTCTGAAGACTATATGGTAAAATTAGAACATTTTATTGCCAGTCGTACAGAAGGTGTGCTAGGATTAAATAATCAATATCAGTTGAAAAACTGTTATGATAAAGTAGCCGTGCATTATAAGCAGGGGAAGTAAAGTGGAAAGGAAGATGAAAAAATGGAACAATTGACAGTAAAAGCCCTTTATGACTTAGAGGAAACCATTGCAAAAGACATTTTTGAAGGAGTTACATATCCTTGGGAAGTACTCCCAAAGATTGGTTCATTTATAGTAGAACTTGGAAATACATTATCTGAGGAAGACTACGATAAGGTGGGAGAAAATGTTTGGATTGCAAAATCAGCAAAAGTTTTTCCATCAGCGTACATTAATGGTCCTGCAATTATCGGAAAAAATGCTGAAGTAAGACACTGTGCATTTATCCGTGGAAATGCAATTGTAGGGGAAGGGGCTGTTGTAGGGAATTCTACAGAACTTAAAAATGTAATCTTATTTAACAAGGTTCAAGTACCTCATTACAATTATGTGGGCGACTCTGTTCTTGGTTATAAGGCGCATATGGGAGCAGGTTCTATTACTTCCAATGTAAAATCAGATAAGACTCTGACTACAGTAAAGACACCGGAAGGTGCAATCGAGACAGGCCTTAAGAAATTCGGCGCAATGCTGGGTGATGAAGTGGAAGTGGGATGCGGAAGCGTATTGAATCCGGGAACAGTAATCGGAAGACATACAAATATCTATCCATTATCCATGGTAAGAGAATTTGTTCCGGCGAATAGTATTTACAAAAAACGCGGGGAAGTAGTAGAAAAATACTAAAATGTGAGGAGACGGTTTGCGAGAAGTAAACCGTCTTTTTTATAAAAATAGTATTGACATCCCGTTCTTATAGTGCTATTCTGTGAAAGTGATAACTTTAACGCTTTAAAGCGTAACGGTTTAAAGCACGAAAAAGAAAGAAGAGAAAGAAAAGAGGGAAAAAACGATGGCAATTAAAATTATTTTACTAGTGGTATTTTTTGCAGTAATGGTTGGTGTCGGAATTTATTCCAGAAAATCAACAACCAGTGTGGATGGATTCGTGTTAGGTGGAAGGTCGGTAGGACCATGGCTCACCGCATTTGCATATGGAACCTCTTATTTCTCAGCAGTGGTATTTGTAGGATATGCAGGACAATTTGGTTGGAAATATGGCCTGGCATCTACTTGGATTGGACTTGGAAATGCAGCAATCGGAAGTCTTTTGGCATGGGTGATTCTAGGGAGAAGAACAAGGGTTATGAGTCAACATTTGCAATCAAAAACCATGCCGGATTTCTTTGGAAGAAGATATGAGAGTAAAGCACTCAAGATTACGGCATCTGCCATTGCATTTATATTTTTAGTGCCATATACAGCATCAGTGTACAACGGATTATCTCGGTTGTTTGGAATGGCATTTGATATTCCATACGAAGTTTGTGTAATGGTTATGGCCCTGCTTACGGCGGTATACGTTATTTTAGGCGGTTACATGGCGACTGCTATTAATGACTTTATTCAAGGCATTATCATGTTGTTTGGTATCGCAGCGGTTATTGCAGCCGTTTTAAATGGTCAGGGCGGCTTTATGGAAGCGGTAAAAAAACTGGCAGAATTAGAAAGTGACGTTGCTGTAACAGCGGGACAAAAGGGAGCATTCACCTCATTTTTTGGGCCAGACCCGATTAATTTGCTTGGTGTTGTAGTTCTAACTTCATTAGGAACATGGGGACTTCCGCAGATGATACAAAAGTTTTATGCGATTAAAGATGAGAAGGCAATCAACACCGGAACCGTTATTTCCACAGTATTTGCAGTTGTAGTATCAGGTGGTTGTTATTTCTTGGGCGGATTTAGCAGATTGTTTGACAGCAAAGAGATTTACGATGCAAATGGTGTGGTAATATATGATAGCATTATTCCGATGATGTTATCTAAATTGCCGGATGTTTTAATTGGGATTGTAGTTGTTTTGGTATTGTCAGCATCTATGTCAACATTATCATCATTGGTTATGACTTCCAGTTCCACACTGACATTGGACTTTTTAAAAGATAACATTATTAAGAAGATGGATGAGAAAAAACAAGTATTTACAATGCAGATATTTATTGTATTTTTTGTTGTACTTTCTGTTGTGATTGCACTGGATCCACCTACATTTATTGCACAACTTATGGGTATTTCCTGGGGAGCACTGGCCGGAGCATTTTTGGCACCGTTCTTATATGGATTGTACTGGAGAGGTGTTACAAAAGCATCAGTTTGGGCAAGTTTTGCATGTGGCGTAGGGATTACAGTATCCAACATGTTTCTAAAATACATTGCTTCTCCAATCAATGCCGGGGCAGCTGCCATGATTGCAGGGTTAATTGTGGTTCCGGTTGTAAGTTTATTTACAACTAAAATGAAAAAAGAAAAGTTGGATGAAATGTTTGCTTGTTACGAAGAAGAAATTGTGATTACGAAAAAGCATTCTTTGGAAGCGAAAAAATAGAAATAATTGGACGGTTGTGAAAATGTTTTTACAACCGTCTGTTTTTGTGTTACTCTATAAGTCCATAATATTCAGCTTACTATTTAGTCATGCAAGAAAAAGCATAGCGGATTCGGGCTTTATGGCTGAATAACAATATGTTCAAATCTGTGTCAAAAAATCCCAAAAAGTAACAACAAAAAAGGTTGACATTTAGGAACAAGTATAATAGTATATTAATCAAGAGGCGAACATAAGTTCGCTATTAAGAAGGAGACAGATAAAAATGGCAAATGAAGATAAGAAAAGAGCCCTGGATGCGGCGATTTCCAAATTAGAGAAAGATTTTGGTAAAGGAACAGTGATGAAGCTTGGAGATGCGGGCGCAAATGTTTCAGTTGAAACAGTGCCTACCGGGTCGTTGAGTCTTGATATTGCACTTGGACTTGGCGGGGTTCCAAAGGGAAGAATTATTGAAGTATACGGACCAGAATCCAGTGGTAAGACTACGGTTACATTACATATGATTGCAGAGGTACAGAAAAGAGGCGGTATTGCAGGATTTATTGATGCAGAGCATGCACTTGACCCTGTATATGCAAAGAATATTGGTGTGGATATTGATGAATTGTATATTTCCCAACCGGACAGTGGGGATCAGGCGCTGGAGATTGCAGAGACTATGGTTCGTTCTGGAGCTATGGATATTATTGTAATCGACTCAGTTGCAGCTCTTGTGCCACGTCAGGAAATTGAAGGAGATATGGGAGACAGTCATGTGGGTCTCCAGGCAAGACTTATGTCTCAGGCACTTCGTAAATTGACACCGGTTATTAGTAAATCCAACTGCGTGGTGGTGTTTATTAATCAATTACGTGAAAAAGTCGGAGTTATGTTTGGAAATCCTGAGACCACAACAGGAGGTCGTGCATTGAAATTCTACGCATCTGTTCGTATGGATGTAAGAAGAATTGAGACTTTAAAGCAAAACGGGGAGATGGTTGGAAATCGTACTCGTATCAAGATTGTGAAAAACAAGATTGCACCTCCATTCAAAGAAGCAGAATTTGATATCATGTTTGGAAAAGGAATTTCCAAAGAAGGAGATATTCTTGACTTAGCAGCTTCTATTGACGTTGTAAATAAGAGTGGTGCATGGTACGCCTACAACGGAGACAAGATTGGACAGGGACGTGAGAACGCCAAGATTTATTTGGCCGCACACCCGGAGGTGATGGCTGAAATCGAGGAAAAAGTAAGGGCTCATTATGGACTTGATGACAAGGCCGGAGAGGAAGCATAGAATGCGTGTCACAAAGATTGAGCCTGTGACAAAAGCAAAGTATAAAGTGTTTTTAGACGAACAGTTCGCATTTGTATTGTACAAAGGCGAACTGTCTCGTTATAAGATAGAAGATGATATGGAATTGTCACAGGAAACCGTAGAAGGGATTAAAAAAGAAATTTTGGAGAAGCGAGCGAAACTTAGAGCAATGCATCTGTTGGAACGAATGGATCGCACAGAAGAGGGGCTCCAATCCAAACTAAAATCGGATTTGTATCCGGAGGATATTATAGAAACTGCAATGCAATATGTAAAAGGGTTTGGGTACATAGATGACAGAGAATATGCCAGACGATTTGTGGAGAGTAGACAAAAGTCTAAAAGCAAATTAGAAATAAGGATGTCCTTGTTGCAAAAAGGGATTTCGCAAGAAATTGTTTCTGAAGCGTTGGAAGAATATTATGAGAATCAGGATGAGGCTAGGTTGATTCGGAGATTACTTGAAAAAAAGCGGTTTTCATCAGAAAAGGCTACAGAGGAGGAGAAAAGGAAGATGTACGGATATCTTCTTCGAAAAGGCTTTCGATATGAAGATATTCGTCAAGTAATACAAGTTTCTTCATGGAACGCTTGACATATTTGTTAAAACAGTATAGAATTTATTTGTTGTATTTGTACAATGAAAATTAAATGAGGAGGTGCTCCTGTGCAAGATATCATTATCACTGTAATCGCTGTGGTAATTGCACTTGTTGTATCGTCGATAGTGACTCGATTTGTGACTATTTCCAAATTAGCGAAAGATGCAGAATCAAAGATTGGGAATGCAGAAAGTAGAGCAAGAGAGATTATCGATGACGCGTTAAAGAATGCTGAAGCAACAAAAAAAGAAGCTCTCTTGGAGGTAAAAGAAGAGTCTATTAGGACGAAAAATGAGCTCGAGAAAGAAACAAAGGAAAGAAGAGCCGAGTTACAACGCTATGAAAAAAGAGTGTTATCCAAGGAAGAAGCTTTAGATAAAAGAGCAGATGCATTGACACAGCGCGAAACAAGTTTTACGCAAAAAGAAGAACAAATGAAGCAGCGTGAAGCAAAGGTAGAAGAATTAAGTCAACAAAGAGTACAGGAACTAGAAAGAATCTCAGGTTTAACCTCCGAACAAGCAAAGGATTATTTGTTAAAAACTGTTGAAGAAGATGTAAAACATGATACTGCGAAGCTGATTAAAGAATTGGAAACGCAGGCAAAAGAAGAAGCTGGTAAAAAAGCAAAGGAATATGTGGTTACTGCAATTCAAAAATGTGCAGCAGACCATGTTGCGGAGACTACAATTTCGGTAGTGCAGCTTCCGAGTGATGAAATGAAGGGTAGAATCATTGGTAGAGAAGGACGTAACATTCGTACTTTAGAAACAATGACAGGTGTAGAGTTAATTATTGATGATACTCCGGAAGCCGTTGTTTTATCAGGATTTGATCCAATCCGAAGAGAAGTTGCCAGAATTGCTTTGGAAAGATTGATTGTAGATGGAAGAATCCATCCTGCAAGAATCGAAGAAATGGTAGAAAAAGCACAAAAAGATGTAGAGACAATGATTCGTGAAGAAGGAGAGGCAGCAGCGTTAGAGGTAGGCGTACATGGTATTCATCCTGAATTAATCCGTTTATTAGGACGAATGAAATTTAGAACAAGCTATGGACAAAACGCTTTGAAGCACTCTATTGAGGTTGCTCAATTATCTGGTTTATTAGCCAGCGAGATTGGGTTAGATGTTAGAGTCGCAAAGAGAGCAGGTCTATTACATGACATCGGTAAATCAATTGACCACGATGTTGAAGGATCACATATTCAAATCGGTGTTGATCTTTGTAAGAAATACAAAGAATCGGCAGTTGTTATTAATGCAGTGGAATCTCATCATGGCGATGTGGAGCCAACATCATTGATTTCGTGCATCGTACAAGCAGCAGATACTATTTCGGCAGCAAGACCGGGTGCAAGAAAAGAAACATTAGAAACATATACAAACAGATTAAAACAATTAGAAGAGATCGCAAACCAATACAAAGGTGTCGATAAGTCTTTTGCTATTCAAGCAGGTAGAGAGATTCGTATCATGGTAGTTCCAGAACAAGTGTCTGATGCAGACATGGTACTAATGGCTAGAAATATTTCGAAACAGATTGAATTCGAATTGGAATATCCAGGTCAGGTAAAAGTAAATGTGATTCGCGAATCGCGTGTTACAGATTACGCAAAATAGTTAAATTAAGAACTCTTGTCATACAAGAGTTCTTTTTTTATACCTTGTAGTCTGTTATAATATGTAGTGTAAATGGAGGTAGTGAGCATGAGTGAATTTAAAAGAATCAAGCGTGAGTTGGCATACCAAGGCACAATTATGAAAGTCTATAAAGATTACATAGAAGTAAATGGACATCAGGCAGTGTGGGATTTTTTTCACCACAATGGCGGTGCAGCAGTTGTCCCGGTAACAAAAGAGGGAAAGATTATAATGGTAAGGCAATACCGCAACGCCATTGACAGATACACGTTGGAGATTCCGGCGGGAGCATTTGATTCTTCTAATGAATCTGGTGCGGAATGTGTTGCCAGGGAGTTGGAGGAAGAAACAGGATATCAAGCTGGAAATGTGGAGTGGTTGATATCAACAAGAAGTATGGTGGCCTTTTGTAATGAAAAGGTTGAAGTTTATGTTGCTACAAATTTAATACCATCAAAACAGCATTTGGATGACGAGGAATCCATAGAATTAGAAGAGTACACAATAGAAGAGTTGAAAGAAAAAATTTTTAAAGGAGAGATTGAGGATTCAAAAACAGTGGCGGCGCTGTTGGCATACGCTTTAAAATATCAGGCATAACAGTAAAAACAGAGCATATAATGAACTATCTGAACACAGGAGGTAGTTTTGTGAAGTTTTATAAATACAAGAACCAACTTCTAATCTTTTATTTAGCAGTTGGTTTTTTCGTGGGAATTTTATATGAAAATGTCGTATCGAGGAGATATGGCTTGTCAATTGATATCTTTCAGGCATACTTTTTGCAGCAGTACAGACATACGGAAATCATTGTTGAAAAATACTTGGGATATGTGCTGAAGGCAAGAGCAGTTCCTCTCATGGGGCTATGCATTCTAGCATGTGTGAAATGGAAAAAACTTTTGGCTATTGTGAGTGTGTGCTGGACAGGCTTTCTGGCAGGGGTGCTGATGGTGTCTGCTGTGATACAGTTAGGAATAAAAGGGGTTCTGTTTTGCATAGTGGCCATGTTTCCTCATACAATATGTTATGGTTTAGCATATGGTATTCTTTTGTCCTATTTATATAGATATCCCAAGGCACAGTGGAATAATGCAAAAACAGTGTTTGTAGTTTTAGTTATGTTTGCAGGAATTTTATTAGAAACTTATTTAAATCCGCTATTGATGAAACTGGTGATACAGATTATGTAAACTGGCTATGCTCGAGAAATGCGCAGCGCGCGGAGTGGAAGTTGCTGTTTCACAGCCCGTGCGCGCGCGGAGAATGCGTCTTGACGCATTCTTTTTTTAAGTGGTAGATAAGATGAAATAAGCAGAGAATACAAGTGACAATCTGGCTTAAAAGAAGACCCCACAAATAGCCCTTCATACCAATTATAGGAATACAGAGGAGTACACCTGTAATACGAATTGCTAATCCAAGAGTGTTTATGATGAGTGAGGTGGTAGCGTTTCCTAGTCCGTTTATAATACTGATTAAAGTGGAATTCAGATATAAAAAAGGACAGATAAAGGATAAGGTTTTCAAATAGTTTCCGGCCAGTTGGCTATGGAATAACACGGTTCCAATCCATTGGCTTAAGGAAAAAAACAGGATACAACAAGCAAGGCCTAGAAAAGAGCAGGAAAGGAATACTTTTTGAATCAGCTCTTTTAGTTTCGAATTGTTTTGTGTAGCTTGTATTTCTGCAACTGTGGGCATTAGCATAGTGGAAATAGAATTGGTCACGGCAGATGGAAAAAGCACGCAGGGTAGGGCCATTCCAGTCAATACACCATAATTGCTCAATGCCTCCGAGGTGGAGAAACCATATTGCTGAAGTCTAAGAGGAATAGAGATGGATTCTACACTTTGCAATATGTTTAAGAGGATTCGGCTGGAGGTTAGTGGAATAGAAAGTCGCAGCAACTCACCGGTAAGTGGCAGAAGTTTTTTAGATGTAACAGTCACACCTGCTTTTTTTATACGTGTTGTAAAACAACTCACACAAAACAATGTGGAAAAAAATTCTCCCACTGAGATACCTAAGACAGCAAATAAAATATGAATTTGACCATTATGATTTTTTGCAAATTGATAAATAATATATACTGCACTTACACGGGCAATTTGTTCGATCAGTTGCGAAATAGCAGGGATTTTGGTTTGTTTTAGTCCAAAATAGTATCCACAGATGCAACTGTGGATGGAAGCAAAGGGGATGGCATAGGAAATTGCAATCAGCATAGGCTCGCACCGTATATCTCCAAGTAGGTAAATGGCAAAATCAGAAGCTTGGGTTTGTAGTATCATTAATGTTAAAAATGAAAGGAGAAGGGAAATACCAAGGCCTAAATACAAAATTTGAATTGCTTCCGTTCCCTTTCCCAAAGAGATTTTTCTTGCAGTACAACGGGAAATAGCAGTTTCTATTCCGGCACAAGTCAGGGAAAAACAAAGTGCATAAATGGGAAAAATCAATTGATACAACCCCATTTGTTCTTCACCAAAGGTGTGACTGAGAAACATTCGAAAGAAAAAACCAATCAATCGGGTCAAAAAACCAGTGGCAGTAAGAATCACTGTTCCAATTAAAATTGTGCGTTTGTTTGACATGAGTTCACCAATTTATATTGTCTTTTTAAGATATTCCATGGATTGCCTTGACAGAACAAAAATAGAATGATATTCTACAAAAAGAATTCCTAGCAAATTACTAGGAATTAAAAAATAATAAGAAGGTGATACCTTGAAAATAACCACAAAGGGACGCTATGGATTGCGTGCATTAATTGATTTAGCAGGGTTCAGTGTAATTGAACCCGTATCTATAAGCAGTATTGCTGCGAGACAGGGAATCTCAGAGAGATACTTAGAACAGCTTATGACGCTTTTAAAAAAAGCTGGATTAATTAAAAGTATACGAGGAGCCGGTGGAGGATATGTGCTTGCGAGGGATATGAGCGAAATATCTGTAGGAGATGTACTCCGGGCATTGGAAGGAAGTTTGGAATCAGTGGAGTGTGCTGGATTTAATCAGGAGGATTCTTGCGAAGCTGCAGGTGGCTGTGTTACAAAGTATGTTTGGCAGAGAATTAATGAAAGTATTAATCGTACGGTAGATGAAATTAGTTTAAGGCAACTTGTAGAAGAAAGTAGAAATGTGAATAGCAATCCTTCATCGGTAGAGATGAGGTGTAACAAATAGGAGGAAACATATGAATCAGGTTATTTATTTAGACAATGCAGCCACAACAAAGGTTGCACCGGAGGTGGTTGAAGCCATGCTTCCATATTTTACAGAAAATTATGGGAATCCATCCAGTGTATATGGTTTTGCTGCAAAGAACAAAGAGGCAATTACAAAACAGCGAGAAATAATCGCCAACGCTTTGGGGGCATCCAAGGAGGAGATTTATTTCACGGCAGGCGGTTCTGAATCAGATAACTGGGCATTGAAAGCAACAGCAGAAGCCTATAAAACAAAAGGGAATCATATCATTACAACAAAGATAGAACATCATGCGATTCTCCATACGGCAGAATATTTGGCAAAACAGGGATATGAGATTACATTTCTGGATGTAGATGAAGATGGTATGGTGAAGATAGATGAGTTGAAGGCTGCAATCAGACCAACTACCATTTTGATTTCAGTTATGTTTGCAAACAATGAGATTGGAACCATTCAACCAATCAGAGAAATTGGAGCTATTGCCAAAGAGAACGGAATCTTATTCCATACAGATGCAGTTCAGGCGTTTGGGCAAGTGCCGATTAATGTGGATGATTATCATATCGATATGCTTAGTGCAAGTGGACACAAATTAAACGGACCGAAAGGAATTGGATTTTTATATATCCGTAAAGGGTTAAAATTAAGATCCTTTGTGCATGGCGGTGGACAAGAAAGAAAACGTCGTGCAGGAACAGAAAATGTGCCGGGTATTATTGGGATTGGAACAGCAACAGATCGTGCAATGCGCACAATGGCAGAACGTACTGCAAGAGAAACAGAACTTAGAGACTATTTAATTGGACGTATTTTGGATGAGGTTCCATACACAAGATTGAATGGACATCCGAGCAAACGTCTTCCAAACAATGCCAACTTTAGTTTTCGATTCATTGAAGGAGAATCCTTGCTCATTATGCTAGATATGAAAGGCATTTGTGGTTCCAGTGGTTCAGCATGTACTTCCGGTTCGTTGGATCCATCGCATGTACTTCTGGCAATTGGATTGCCTCACGAAATTGCACATGGTTCCCTTCGATTGACATTAAGTGAAGATACCACAAAAGAAGAAATCGATTATGTGGTGGAAGCTGTGAAAGAGATTGTGGCACGACTTAGAAGTATGTCACCATTATATGAAGATTTTCTTGCAAAGCAGAAGAAGTAAAAAGGAGATAGAATTATGTATACAGAAAAGGTAATGGACCATTTTCAAAATCCTAGAAATGTAGGTGAGATTGAAAATGCCAGCGGTGTAGGCACCGTAGGAAATGCAAAATGCGGAGATATCATGAGAATATATTTAGATATTGACGAAAACCAGATTATTCAAGATGTAAAATTCAAAACATTTGGATGTGGTGCAGCCGTTGCAACCAGCAGTATGGCAACAGAATTGGTAAAAGGAAAAACCATTTACGAGGCATTGAAAGTCACAAATAAAGCAGTTATGGAAGCATTAGATGGACTTCCACCGGTGAAAGTACACTGCTCATTGCTAGCTGAAGAAGCGATTCATGCGGCGCTTTGGGACTATGCAGAAAAGAATGGTATTCAAATTGAAGGTTTAGAAAGACCAAAATCTGACATTCACGAAGATGAAGAAGAGGAAGCAGAAGAATACTAAAATAGGGAGATTTTCATGGAAAAGAAAACGGTAGTTGTGGGAATGTCAGGTGGTGTCGATTCCTCTGTGGCCGCTTATCTGTTGAAAGAACAAGGCTACAATGTGATTGGTGTTACAATGCAGATTTGGCAAGAAGAAGAAAGCGGATGCTGTGGTCTCTCTGCCATTGAAGATGCAAGAAGAGTGGCACATGATCTGGACATTCCATACTATGTTATGAATTTCAGAAGTGAATTCAAAGAGAAAGTGGTCGATTATTTTATCGATGAATATTTGAATGGTAGGACACCAAATCCATGTATCGCATGCAATCGCTATGTGAAGTGGGAGTCACTTTTGAAACGAAGCAGAGACATTGGGGCAGATTATATTGCAACGGGCCATTATGCAAGAATTGATCAGTTGGAAAATGGTCGATATAGTTTAAAACGCTCAGCCACACTTGCAAAGGACCAGACCTATGCACTTTACAATTTAACACAGGACCAATTGAAACATACATTAATGCCAGTTGGCGAGTACACAAAAGAAGAAATCCGTGAGATTGCAGACAGAATCGATCTACGCGTGGCAAACAAACCAGATAGCCAGGATATCTGCTTTGTTCCAGACGGCGATTATGCGGGTTTTATTGAAAAAACTTTGGACACAGAACTCCCAATAGGGAATTTTGTAACCATTGATGGGAAAGTGCTAGGTCCTCATAAAGGAATTACCCACTATACAGTAGGACAAAGGAAAGGTCTTGGTCTGGCTCTTGGATATCCGGCATTTGTGATTGAAATCAGACCGGAGACAAATGAAGTTGTGATTGGAACAAATGAAGATTCTTTGTCGAATTATGTCAGAGCCAATCGACTAAACTTTATGTCTATTGAAGACTTAGAGGGAGAACTCCGTGTATGGGCAAAGATTCGATACAACCATAAAGGTGCATGGTGTACCATAAAGAAAACCGGTGATGATGAGGTGCTTTGTACCTTTGAGGAACAGCAACGGGCAATTACACCGGGGCAGGCAGTGGTATTCTATGATGGAGATTATGTGCTTGGCGGTGGAACCATCATTGGGGACAAATAAATGATAGGAGATAGACATGAAAGCAGATTTTCATATGCATACTAGTTTTTCTACAGATTCCGACACTACTCCAGAGCAAATGATTGAAGGTGCAATAGAACGCGGACTTCGTACCATTTGTATTACAGACCATCAGGATGTGGATTTCCCGGAACATATTACGCCCTCAGGTTTCCGGCTGGATTTTGAAACATATTTTCAAACGTTGAAAGAACTTCAAGTGCGATACAAAAACCAGATTGAAGTTCTAATCGGCGTAGAATTCGGATTACAACCACATTTGGGTATGGTATATAAAGAATTGGCACAAAAGTATCCTTTTGACTTTATTATCGGCTCGGTACACGTTTTCGATGGAATGGATCCATATTACAAAGAGTATTTTGAGGGTAAGACAGACGAAGAAGGATATGAACGTGCATTTCAGATTACTTTAGAAAACATAAAGAGTATTTCAGATTATGATGTACTTGGTCATCTGGATTATGTGGTACGTTATGGCAATCATCAAGCAAGAGACTATTCTTATGGCAGATATGCAGATTACATTGATGAAATTTTGAGATACCTTATTGAACACGGCAAGGGGTTGGAGATAAACACTGCCGGTTTTAAATATGGATTAGGCTTTGCCCATCCGCATCCCCACATTTTAAAACGCTATAAAGAACTTGGAGGAGAAATCATTACAATTGGTGCAGATGGTCATAAACCGGAGCATATTGCATATGATTTCCATAAGATTTCGGCGATTTTACGGGAGTGTGGATTTAAAAACTATACAGAATTTCGGCAAAGGAAACCGTTTTTTCGTCAACTTCCATAAAAAAGAAAAAAAGGCTTGAATTTTTGTACTAACTTTAGTACAATCTTTAAGGAATGATGATTCTTTAACAAAGTTAAAGAAGTTCATTATATATGCTATGAAGCAACAGATAAAAATTAATCAAATTTTAGGAGGAATTTAATCATGGCAGTAAAAGTAGCAATTAATGGTTTCGGACGTATTGGACGTCTTGCATTCAGACAAATGTTCGGTGCAGAAGGATATGAAGTAGTTGCAATCAACGACTTAACATCTCCAGAAATGTTAGCACACTTGTTGAAATATGACTCATCACAAGGAAGATATGAACTTTGTGACAAAGTTTCAGCAACAGAAGATTCTATCATCGTTGATGGAAAAGAAATCAAAATTTATGCAAAAGCTAATGCAGCAGAACTTCCTTGGGGAGAAATCGGTGTAGACGTAGTATTAGAATGTACAGGATTCTATACATCAAAAGAAAAAGCATCTGCTCACATTGCAGCAGGCGCTAAGAAAGTTGTTATCTCAGCTCCAGCTGGAAACGACCTTCCAACAATCGTTTACAACGTAAACCACGAAACATTGAAAGCAGAAGATACAGTTATCTCTGCAGCTTCATGTACAACAAACTGTTTAGCACCAATGGCTGA
>JAZRON010000048.1:0-7453 GCA_045648725.1 Faecalimonas sp. | reverse complement strand
ATCTTAAAGTTACTGTAGAAAAAGATGAAAAAGTAGAAGTTCTTGATGTTAAGAACGTGGAAATCGTAGGTGATGAAAGTTTAGTAAAATTCCCACTTACAATTACATTTAAAGTAAACGGAATCAAAGCTGGGGACAAAGTAATTCTTCTTCACTATGTAAGTGATGAAAAAGGCTGGGAAAAACTTGATACAACAACAGGTAATGGAACAGTTACAGCTACATTTAACTCACTTTCACCTGTAGCATTTATCAAAGTTGCAGATGCAAAAACAGCTCCGGCTACAGGAGAACCTGTATCACTTATGTTGGCTGGTGCAGCAGTAGTAGTTGGTACAGTAGGTGCTGCAATTTCTAAAAAAAGAAAATAGTTAGAATTTGTAAAAGGTGATATACGTATTCGCCCTTTGCGTAGTGATACGTGAAGGGCGTTTTTAATGTTAGGAGGAAACTATGAGCAAACAACTTGAAAAGACTTACAATCCGAAAGAGATTGAATCAAAATTATACGAAAAGTGGCTGGAAAAGAAGTACTTTCATGCAGAAGTAGACAGAAGTAAAAAACCATTCACAATCGTAATGCCACCACCGAATATTACGGGAAAATTACACATGGGACATGCATTGGATAACACATTACAGGATATCCTAATTAGATATAAGAGAATGCAAGGATACAATGCTCTTTGGGTTCCAGGAACAGACCACGCTGCCATCTCGACAGAAGTAAAGGTAACTGAGCAACTGAAAAAAGAGGGCGTTGATAAAAAGGAACTCGGCCGCGAAGGATTTCTCGCTAGAACTTGGGAGTGGAAGGAAGAGTACGGTGGAACTATCACATCGCAGCTTAAGAAATTAGGTACTTCTTGTGATTGGGACAGAGAACGTTTTACTATGGACGAAGGATGCTCAAAAGCAGTAGAGGAAGTATTTATCAAATTATATGAAAAAGGTTATATTTACAAAGGACCACGTATTATTAACTGGTGTCCGGTATGTAAGACATGTCTTTCAGATGCAGAAGTAGAACATGAGGAGCAGGCAGGACATTTCTGGCACATTAAGTATCCAATCGTAGGAACAGACCGTTTCCTTGAGATTGCCACAACTCGTCCAGAGACAATGCTTGGAGATACTGCTATCGCAGTTCATCCTGAGGATGAAAGATATACAGATATTGTTGGAAAGATGGTACTTTTACCATTAGTAAACAAAGAGATTCCAATCGTGGCTGACAGCTATGTTGACAAGGAATTTGGAACAGGTGCGGTTAAGATTACACCAGCACATGACCCTAACGACTTTGAGGTTGGAAAGCGTCACAATTTACCGGAAATTAATGTCATGAATGATGATGCTACTATCAACGAATTAGGTGGAAAATACGCTGGTATGGATCGTTATGAAGCAAGAAAAGCAATTGTAGCTGACTTGGAGAAAGAGGGATACCTTGTAAAAATCGAGGACCACTCACACAACGTTGGTACACACGACCGTTGTCATACAACTGTTGAGCCACTTATTAAGCAACAATGGTTTGTAAAGATGGAGGAACTTGCAAAACCGGCAATCAACGCAATTAAGACCGGTGAGCTAAAATTTGTTCCAGAACGTTTTGATAAGATTTATTTACACTGGTTAGAAAACATCCGTGACTGGTGTATTTCCAGACAGATTTGGTGGGGACACAGAATTCCTGCATACTACTGTGATGCATGCGGTGAATTTGTAGTGGCAAGAGAAGTGCCGGAAGTATGTCCACACTGTGGCGGAACACATTTTACACAGGATGAAGATACACTGGATACTTGGTTCAGTTCTGCATTGTGGCCATTCTCAACACTTGGCTGGCCGGAAAACACAGAAGAGATGGATTATTTCTATCCAACAGATGTACTTGTAACAGGATACGATATCATTTTCTTCTGGGTAATCCGTATGGTATTCTCTGCTTACGAGCATACAGATAAGTCACCATTCCACACTGTATTTATTCACGGTTTGGTTCGTGATTCACAGGGACGTAAGATGAGTAAGTCCCTTGGAAATGGTATCGATCCATTGGAAATTATCGACCAATATGGTGCTGATGCTCTTCGTATGACTCTTGTTACAGGTAACGCACCTGGAAACGATATGAGATTCTACGATGAGAGAGTGGAAGCAAACAGAAACTTTGCAAATAAGGTATGGAATGCGTCTCGTTTTATCATGATGAACATGGAAGATAAGACCATCGAAGTACCTGCAGTAGAAGACCTTTCTGTAACAGATAAATGGGTACTTTCAAAAGTGAATACTCTTGCAAAAGATGTGACAGAGAACATGGATAAGTTTGAACTTGGTATTGCACTTCAAAAAGTGTATGACTTCATCTGGGATGAGTTCTGTGACTGGTACATCGAGCTTGCAAAATATCGTATCTGGCATGCTGAGGAAGATCCAAAGGCTGCAAATACTGCTCTTTGGACTTTGAAGACTGTATTGGCAAACGGACTTAAGATGTTGCATCCGTTTATGCCATTCGTATCAGAGGAAATCTACAGTGCATTGGTTCCGGAAGAAGAATCACTTATGATGTCTGTATGGCCAGAATTCAAGGAAGAATGGAATTTTGCAAGAGAAGAAATGCAGGTAGAACGCATGAAGGAAATTATCCGTGGCGTTCGTAACATCCGAGCAGAGATGAATGTTGCACCAAGCCGCAAGGCAAGCACTTTTGTGGTATGTGAAAATGAAGAATTATGTGCAGGATTTGAGGAAATGAAAGCATCTGCTGCATCATTAATGAGTGCAAGTGAAATTATTATTCAGGCTACAAAAGACGGCACCGATGAGGATGCAGTATCCGTTGTGGTAACGGATGCAGTTGTGTATTTGCCATTGGCTGAGCTGGTTGATTTTGCTGCTGAGATTGAACGTCTTGAAAAAGAAGAAGCGAAATTAGAAAAAGAACTTGCTCGTGTAAATGGCATGCTGAGCAACGAAAGATTCATCAGCAAGGCACCACAGGCCAAGATTGATGAAGAGAAAGCAAAGCTGGAAAAATATACACAGATGATGGAACAAGTGAAAGAAAGACTTGCAGGGCTTAGAAAATAAGCCCTGTAAGAGGGATATATGGGAGAGGTTTGTAAGGATCTCCCTGGGGAGAGATGAAAACTATGAAGCGTATTAGTAAGGAAGACATAAAGGAGTACTGGCAAAGCTTTAGAAGATATAGACAGAGAAGAAGGGAAGAAAAGGCAGAAAAGCGTAGAAACAGTCCTTTCTGGCAGAAGATGGATAAGGTGTTTGTGTGGATGAACAAATTCTCTCTTCTTTTGCATGCAGTTTGGTCTTGTGTTCTCTATTTTATTATGGAGGCACTTTCCAGACATTCTGTGGCGAAGGCATGGGAGTATCTGATGCTTTCACCGTGGACTTTTTTGTTTAATGCGTATATGATTTTTGCAACACTTCTTATTGTATATATTTTCAAACGAAGAGTGTTTGCAAGAACGATTATCAGCGTACTATGGTTGATTATCGGAATTGTAAACTGCTATATGCTAAGTGTGCGTGTAACACCGTTTAATGCTCAGGATTTGAAGGTCATTGATGATGCCCTTACCATGTTGGATAAATATTTTACCGGTATCCAGGGAGTATTAATCATCATTGCTATTTTGCTGGCAATTTTCTGGTTGTCATATATGTGGAGACATGCGGGGAAATTTCAGGGGAAGGTACGTCCATTTCCGGCATTGATTATTGCTGCTTTGGGAATTGCTTCTATTATTCCGTTGACAGATTTTGCAATAGACAAGCGTGTTGTGTCAAACTATTTTGGGAACATTGCTTTTGCATATGAAGATTATGGTTTGCCATATTGCTTTAGCTCAAGTTTGTTCAATACAGGGATTACACAGCCAAGTGGTTATACCAAAAAGAGCATTGAGGCGTTGAATGAGGGTGATAAATTGACACAGGCGTCCACGACCAATGAACAGATGCCAAATATTATCCTGATTCAATTGGAGTCTTTCTTTGATGTCAGTGAGGTGGAATTTTTCACCACATCGGAGGATCCGATTCCTACTTTCCGCTATTTGATGAACAATTATTCCTCTGGGTATTTTAAAGTACCGTCTATAGGTGCCGGTACTGCAAATACGGAGTTCGAGGTTTTGACGGGGATGAATCTTCGTTATTTCGGACCGGGGGAATATCCATATAAGACAATTATGAAGAAGCAACAGACGGAGAGTGTTGCCACAGCCCTCAAGGAGTTTGGGTATGGTGCCCATGCCCTTCATAACAATGGTGGTAATTTCTATAGTCGTGCGGATGTGTTTAATAACATGGGATTTGACAGTTATACCAGCAAGGAATTTATGAACATTTTGCAGTATACAGAGAATGGCTGGGCAAAGGATGATGTGTTGACACAGCACATATTAAATTCTATGGATTCCACAGAGCAGCAGGATTTTGTGTTTACCATTACCGTAGAGGGACATGGAGACTATCCGGAGGAAAAGATGATTGAAAATCCGAGAATCACTGTTCAAGGGATTCCGGACGAAGGTTTGACCAATTCCTGGGAGTATTATGTGAATCATCTGTATGAGACAGATTTGTTTATTGCAGATTTAATATCCGAGTTGGAAAAAAGAGGAGAGCCGACAGTGTTGATTCTTTACGGAGACCATCTTCCGACCATGGGATTGGAAGCCAATGATTTGAAGAATCGATATGTGTATAACACAAACTATGCCATCTGGGATAACATTGGGTTGGAGAGAGTGGACAGAAATATTCCAACATACCAGCTTATGTCGGAGGTATTTGACCGTTTGGGAATTCGTTCAGGAACCATATTTAATTATCATCAACAAAGACGTCAGACCAAGCATTATCTGGCAGATTTAGGATTGTTACAGTACGATATGCTTTACGGCAATGCGTTTATTTACGGTGGAATCAAGAATAAACCGTCTCGTGACACAGAGTTCCAGATGGGAATCTTGGATGTAACCCTTTCCGGTATTCAAGCGAATCTGGATGGAACCTACAGTTTGTATGGGGAAAATATGACGGCCAACAGTAAGGTCTTTGTGAATGGGGAGAAGCAGAGTACTCAGTTTTTAAATAATACCAGAATTGAACTGCGTGAGCATAATCTCAAAGAAGGAGATATTATTGTGGTGAGCCAGGTTGGTTCCAGCAACAGAGTATTCCGTTCCAGCGTGGAGTATGCATATCAGCAGGGTCAATTGGTACTTGCGTCAGAGTATGTAGAACCGACGGAAGCTACAGTAGGTGGCGTGGATGATACCGGCGTTACTGTGGAAGGCGAAGACGAAGCACCAACACCTGAAGAGGCGGAATAGATTTGTTGAGAATTCGCGAAAAATGCGCACGAAAAAGATTGCTTTTTTCTATGTCAGTGCGTATTATGAGTGTGCAGGTGATTGACAGCAGGAGGAAAAACAGATGCTGAATTTTGAAGAAGAATTGAAGAAATTTAAACCTTGTTTAGAGGTGGAAGAGATAGAGGAAGCAGTTTATCAAGAAGATTTAACAGATATGACGGATATTTTGAAGGAAGTTATGCAGCAAAAATAAGAAAGTTACGGTGGATTAAGTGGAATATACAAAGAAGTTTTTATATCAATCAAACCAATGGTATAATGATGGCTTGAAGAAGGCAAATATCCGTGACTTATCGGGGGCGGTTTTATCGCTGAAAAAGAGTCTGCAGTACAATCGAGATAATGTTCCGGCCAGAAACCTGTTAGGTCTGGTGTATTATGGCCGTGGCGAAGTAGCAGAGGCCCTTGTGGAATGGATTATTAGTAAGAACATCAAGACTCACGGGAACATTGCCACCTATTATATTAAGAAGGTGCAGGAGTCACCGAGTGAATTAGATTCAATTAATCAGGCGATTAAAAAATACAATCAGTGTCTTGGATATTGTCAGCAGGGTGGTGAAGATTTGGCTGCTATTCAGCTAAAGAAAGTAGTTGCAGCTCATCCATCTTTTTTGAGGGGCTATCAGCTTTTGGCATTGATTTATATATATACAGAACAATATCCAAAAGCTCGCCAGATGCTTCGGAAAGCCAATAAATTGGACACGACCAACGAGATTACCCTTCGTTATATGCATGAACTAAAGCAGTTGCGTGACGATAAGGCGGCGAAGTTAAAAGAGAATAAGGCTCACACGGTTTCTTATAAATTAGGAAACGAAACCATTATACAGCCGGTGTCAGCCACCCTAAAGGATAATGCAGCCATGATGACCATTTTAAATATTGTGATTGGAATTGTGGTTGGCGCTACTGTGATTTGGTTTTTGGTTGTTCCAACGGTCAAACAGAATATGTCTATGAAGACAAATAAAGAGATGATTGCTTACAGTGAACAGATTGCAGCAAGAGAAAGTGAACTGGATCTGTTGGAAAAGGAATTGAATCAGTACAAAGCAGCCAGTGATGCTACAGCGGCAGAGATGGAGATTGCAAAAAGTACAAAGAGTAGTTATGAAGGGTTGATTGCAGCTATTTCTCATTATAATAAGGAGAATTATAGCTGGGCTACTTTAGCGGATGAACTTATGGCCATTCAGACAGAGGCTTTGGGAGAGACAGGGAAGGCAACCTATGATGCCATTGCCGGGGAAGTGTTTGAAGACCAGTGTTCTAAGCTGTATGAGTCGGCTAAGAAGAGTTTCGATGTGGCCAATTATGGAACAGTAATTGAGAAAATGGAACGTGTGGTAAAGATGAAAGAAGGCTATGCGGATGGCCAAGCTATTTTACTGCTGATGCAGGCTTATCAGAAAAATGAGAATGGGGAGCAGGCAACTGCAACCTACAAGCGAATTATGGAGTTGTATCCGGACAGTGAACTTGCTACTAAGGCTACGGAGATTATGGGGCCTCAGGATGCTTCGGGGGAGGGAACGGATACACAGGCAACTGAATAGTATTAATGTACAAAAGAGAAGGATTTGTGATGATGAATCACAGGTCCTTTTTTGATTTTTATATGAAATCATCAGATAGGAGGGTTACTATGAAATACCAAGTGCAGGAGAATTGCCTTACCATCTTTTTGCCAAATGAACTGGACCATCATAATGCAGAAAAGATTCGTAAAAATGCAGATGAATTGATTGAACAGCATCAAATCAAATGTGTGATTTTTGATTTTGCGGATACCAATTTTATGGATAGTTCAGGGATAGGAGTGATTATGGGACGCTACAAACTGATTTACCTATTGGGGGGAGAAGTCTGGGTGGTTCATGCCAATGAGCGAATGAAAAAGATACTGACCATGTCAGGTGTTACAAGAATTATTCAAATCTATGAGGAGGAAGAACAAGTATGACACACAAGAATGAGATGGAGCTGGTTTTTGAAAGCCGTTCTGTAAATGAGGGATTTGCAAGAGTGGC
>JAZRON010000047.1:0-21101 GCA_045648725.1 Faecalimonas sp. | reverse complement strand
TACACCAAACATAGGGCTGCCAAAAAGAAAAAACCGGTGGCAAGGGCTGCTTCCAAGGTGATGCTTCCCTTGGAGGAGGATGCAGATGCCCTTTCTCTGAGAGTTTGGGAGATTCGAATTAAATGATGTGCAATGCATAAGTCATTCTCCTTTCCATGTTGTGTTTGTTGGTATGTGAATTTTTTTAATAGAAAGGACATCTGCATCCACCCCCTTGTTTTATTCATATTGGTAATCTGTAAGAAATGTGTCCTTGATTCCCCATTGCATTTCATATGTACTTTTTATTTCCAAAGCCGTCACACAGCCATCCATACGGACGCCTAGATTCAGTTCCATTAAGTCCAACGCCCGCATACAAAGTGTCTCTTCCTCTTCTGCAAAAAGAAACATGTTGATATAATCCCCATAGGAAAGTCCCCTTTCTGCCTCCTTCTCTTCTTTTGTCTCATCTGGAGTTCCCAGTTTACTGAGATTTGCAAGTTGCAACTGCCAAGTTTCATTGGTTTTTATCGGTGCAACTGCCCCTCCCTGAAACAACACTCGCAAATCTAAAATGCTTTCTCCGTATGCCCAGGCAAACAGAAGGGCCTGTTTTACAAGTTCCGTAGCCACCGGTACTGTCATTAGGCTACACAAACCGGCTGCCATTGCCTCTGCCTCTCCCTGTCTAGTAGAATCTGTAAGGAGATATGCATAGTTGACGGCCATACGCAGATTGAGCAGTCTTTTTGCCACATCCTCCAGATTCTCCATGTCGCCAGCCTGTCCTCCCAAAAGATATTCTGCCTCATAGAAAAGGGCATGTTCTTTTGATTTCTCCATGTAACTTGGAAAATGTTCTGTCAGATAACCGGTGAACAGCAACCGCTCTGTGATTCCTCCCTTTTCGAATTCCTCCGAATTTGCACTCCCCTTTTTTAAAGTTCTGTGGGAAGGAAGGTCTTCTAATTTTACATAGCGATTGGATATTGCTTCGGAATTAGAAAGCACAAGAAATAACAGCTTCTGTTGTTTTAAGCGCCCTACAAAATCCAGGGGATTATTCTCTGTCGGAAAGTTCTGCTCTGCATCCATTAACGTCTTTTTTAGTTCCTCTTCAAGCCTATTTCCCTCTTGCTCATAGGAAAACCCTTGGGCATCCGGAATCTGTTTGGCTTCTCCACCCATAGCCTGTATTGCCTGCTTGTAAAATGCCTGCCCACTGCCGTCTGTAAGCAACTGAATTTTCGAAATCTGATGTTCCACATTTTTTGCCCCATAAAACCACAGACGCCTGGAAATCTCTTTTTCATCTCTGCCGACCCTAGCAAATATATGGTATTCCTCCAGCATTTCCACATGGTACTCTGCAAACACGCTCTCCAAAGCCAGCTCTGTATCTGCACGTTTCATGCTTTTATTGATGTGTATGGTTGCACTCTGTATCAAGCTCCCCACCAACGACACTAGCAGCACAAATACCAAACTCAAAAATATTGTAATTTCTCCTTTAAATGCCCGTTGCTTCATTTGTAATCTTCTCAAAAATTGCACCCACCAAGCTAGTCAACTGTGATTTAAATATAACAACCAGAGCAATTAAAACCACCAAAACTAAAATAGTTTCCACCATAACGGAGCCCTTGGTCTGTTTTCCCTTGATACGAGTCCATAAATACATTTTCTACCTCCTATAACTGTATTGATAAAAATGCGGGTACGATTACCAGAATCATTACCACTGCCAGCATTGCAAACATTGGCAAGAGAAGCTTGGTGCTAGCCTCTTCTCCCATACGTTTCGCCCTGCTTTTTCGATTCTCCATAGCTTGTATGGATTCCAACTTTAGAAGTTGGCTAAGCCCCTTGCTACCCTTGCGCAGATTTTGAGATAGCAATGCCCCCAGTTTTGTATACAATGCCACGCCGCACCGTTGTCCAAAGCGTTCATAAGCTTCCGCTTCCGGAATGCCACTTTGCATTTCATGATATGTGGTACGCATTTCCTCATAGGCCGCGCGACTTCCAGTTCGGACTTTCTGCTCTTCATACCCTTGTATAATGTTCATCCATACGTTTTTTATTGTCATTCCCGCACCAAGAAGTAACGTGATTTTGCCAATGATGTCGGGATAATCTCTTGTCATCTGTTCTACGCATTTTTGCTTTGCCTCTTTTTCGTCCTGCCGTTTTTTCCAAAACAGTAATACGCACCCCACCACGCCAAGTATAAGTACATAATACCCGCGCATATCGGAAGACTTCTTCCACGTAACCTGCTTTCCTTCAATATCCATTGGCAGTACAAAACTTTCTTGCTGTCGGGTAGTTTCTTCTGCTTCCTTGACTGCCTGCACTAGTTTATCCACCCATTTCTCTCTGCCTGTTTTGTTCCGAGGATAAATTATAGCGTGTGTAACATACACTGCCTCCTCCAAGCCATATGTAATAATGCCCTTCACTTCTACCAGAGTCCCCTCTGACACCGTAGCCTCTTGGAGAATCTCCCCTTTGGGACTTAGCACCTCATAATTATCCAACTCCCATTCAATTTTCACCGGATAGCCCTCCAAAGAGTCCACCAGATTCAGGTTCTTCTCCACTCTATCCCGACTTTTATTCTCTCCCAGAACCACCCTGTCCAATTCCCTCATCACCTTTTGAAAGATTTCTTGTATTTCATCACTTGTATATGCCCTCTCTTCTATTTCAATCTGAAGGGGCTCTGACTCAACCTCTCCTTCTATGGTGGCTTCGTAGGATTCGATTCTGCTGCCACCACCATAAGTATTTCGTGTAATCTCTCCACCCTTCAAAGTTCCTAATAGTTCTGTGATAAACAGAGCCATTGCAATGGTGTTGCACACAAGCATAATGAGAAACAACCTTCTCTTTTCTTCTTTTTCCACTTCCTTTGGAAACTTTCCCTTCTTATTCAGCCATAACAACAGGATGAGAAACACATATACTATTCCGCAAACTACCATACTACACCTCAATTTCTACTATTTTTCTTCCGCCTTCGTATGCTACCACGTAAATACCAAGACATATGGTCATAATAATTACACCCCGCACATTGCCATATAGGATATTCATAAAATTCGGAAAACTAATTTTCATATAACATATTATGGCAAAAGGGACGGCACTCATAATTCGAAATTCCAATTTTTTCGCTGCCATCATTGTGTCAATTTCCCTCTTCACATCGATCTTCTCGCTGATTTGATAGATTGCATTACGAATAATGCCAATCATATCCCCTCCACTTCGTTTTGCCATAGAAAACACAGTCACGAACATGCGAACCTCTTCGTCTTCGGTACGGGCTGCAAATTCCTTTAAGATTGCCTCCACGGAAAGGTTCATTTCCAGTTGACGTATCATATGGCGGAATTCCTGCAAAATTAATTCCTCTTTCTTGTACAGTAGTTGCAAATCCTTCCAGGTCTCACGCATTGCATTTTCAACCGAGTAACCTACATTTAATGCTGTGGCCATAGACTGTATTGCATCTTTGAACTGTAACTGAAATTCCTGTTTTCTTTTTTGTATTGATTGTCTTTCCCAGAATCTAAGATATCGAATTAAATATGGTGACATTAGAATTGCACAAAAAGGTGTGCCATAGAACAAATAAGAAACAACGCCGATTAACAGAACGCCTTGCAGAAAAGCCCTAATATAATCACGTTTCCTGATACCCAGCTGCCAATAACTTTTCTTTGTTTTGCATTTCATTTAACTTTACCCATTCTCCTTGGATTTTCCCATTTTGAAATTCCTGTTCCCGGAACTCAAATAATGTTTGTAACTGAAGCTCTCCATTTTCATATCCCAGTACTTCTACCATTTTCAACACCCTTCTCGTCTTATCCCTTAGCCGTCCAAGATGCACAATAATGTCAATCCCCGAAGCTATCTGCCTGCGAATGGCCGGGAGTGGCATGTCCATCCCCATTAATACCATGGTTTCCAACCTGCCAAGCATGTCCTCCGGGCTGTTGGAATGACCGCTGCTGGCACCGCAATGGCCGGTGTTCAGACTCTGAAGCATGTCGATTGCCTCTTCCCCTCGAACCTCTCCCACGATAATCCTGTCCGGTCTCATCCGAAGAGATGTCTTTAAGAGATTGCGAATTGTAATCTCCCCCGTTCCTTCTACATTTGCATTTCTTGCTTCCAACCGCACTAAATTAGGAACTCCTGAGATTTGCAATTCCGCAGAATCCTCAATAGTAATAATTCTTTCCTCTTTCGGGATATAATCGGAGAGTGCATTTAGAAAAGTGGTTTTACCCAGAGCCCGTACCACCGCTTACAAAAATATTGTGTTTGGAAACCATAAGTCGTTCCAAAAATTCCACCATTTCCCTGCTGATGGATTCCATACGGACCAATTCTTCCATTGTAATCATTTCTTTGGGGAACTTTCGTATGGTAACTATGGGACCATTTAGGGCAACGGGATATAATACCACGTTGACTCTGGAACCATCCTCCAATCTTGCATCCACAATTGGTGAGGCTTCATTTACCATGCGGTTAGCGTTGGCCACCATCTGCTGAATCACGTCCTCCAGTTTATCTCGTGACACAAAGCGCTTTGGCAGTTGCTCAAGTCTCCCCTTTCGTTCAATAAAAATATGCTCGGTACCATTGATCATAATCTCCGTAATGGTATCATCTTCAATTAATTCCTGAAGAATGTCTAATTTGCGGAACGCATTAAACAATTCCTTCCCAACGGCGGTCTTTTCTTGCAGGGAAATATAGGTTTCTTTCCCCCTCTCCTCTAACACACTGTGTATTAACTCTATCAGCTGGTCATCGTCTGTCTCCTGAGACATGTCCAATTCTTTTAATATTCGTTCATGTAATTCTTCTGTTCGTATCATATTAGTCTCCCTCCTGTATTAATTTTTTCACATAGGACTCTATGTCTTTGGGCACTGCAAATCGATGGATTTTCCTCTCTAATTCCTGCAATCCCATTTGACGCAGTCCATTCTCGTATTGATTCAGTTTTCGTTTGGAAATGGCATCATCTAAAACCGGCATATAAATCCTGTGGCACAACTGCAAAATGTAAAACAACCCCTGCACACTTTCACTCAAATCCAAGATTACATTTTCATAAGCACTATCTGCTAAAATAGCCTCCAAAAATGATACCCATTCCTTGTATCCTACTTCTTTTAGGTCTGTACTCAGCAACATTGGCGGCACATAGTCTAAATCCTCAATCTTCCCTACCATGGTGGACAGGCGAAGAGCCATATTGTTCTCTTCCTGCCTCATATAATACAGTAGGTCTCCCAGGTTCCTTCCCTCTGCACGCAAAAAGCGTCCGTCTACATCTGCATATTCCTCCAGATTCAAATATAAGGTTTTCGCTTTCTTCGCAAGTTCCTTTCCCAAGGCAATGGCAAATGCTGTTTTCCCGATCCGATGAATGGGCGAATATACTGCATACATAGTTTGTCGTGATTTTTTGACGGTTTTTAAAATATTCTGCTTGGTATTTTCGTAGTAAGATTGAAAAACCACAGACAAAATCCTGTCCGCTGACTGGTATTTGCTCACCTCTTTTTCCTCTTCTCCCAAATCCTTGCACGTATCTTTTGTGAGTACGAAGGTCTGCTCCGCCTCCATTTTACTTCGTTCCTCGTATGCGAAAACCTCGTCAATAATTAAAATGTGCACCTTTCTGTCCTGTCTGAATCGCTGCAGACTTTCCATGCTTGTACAGGTGTACACCCGCAGTGCCAATTCACTGCGCTCTGAAATGTTTTCACCAAGGCCACTTGCATAACGAAATTCCTTGTCACATACTACAAGATTCTTCTCGTTCAAATACGTCCTCCTTGTTCACTATAAAATTTTCCTTTTGGTATCTCTCTGCCTGAATCGGCTTCGAAGTTCAAAATGTTTTTTAGAAAGTTTCAGAATTCTTAACTTGTACGTCGTATTATAAGCACCTGATTTTTCCTTGTCTAGTGCTTTTTTTAAAATATTTTCTTTTTGTGCAACTTCTATAAAATTTCCAGCGCCATGATTCCATAAAGGAGTGCAACCCCAGGAAATCCAAGGGCTCCGGATGTCAAAAAGGTGATTTCATTCAGACCTACTTTAAGGCTGATTCCTTGATATGTAAGGATAGAATTAATACAAAAGACTAGTAACATTCCTATGATTGCACGTATAAGAAATTTTTTCATAGCAAATTTCCTTTTTTATAAAAATTATGCGACCAATGTGGATATATGCACCACTTCCATACAGATATGGTATTTTATTGAATTTTCTTGTCTATACTAGGAATAACTTGAATATATTTTAACACGGGAGGTGCAACATGAATCTATTTAGAAAAACTACCCAGTATGATGGTACAGATTATGAACTATTAGAAGAAATCGAACGTGTAAAAACACAAATGGACAACGCCTATTATAATTTTCAAAATGCAATGGATCCTGATTTAATTGACTGCTATATTTATGAGGGAAATGCCGCGTGGAAACGTTATCGTTTTTTGCTTCGACAGGCGAAAGGAACAACTGTAACCTTTGGGCATGAAAAGAGTAGGGTTTCATCATAATGAACCCTACTCCATTTTTTTGCGAATATCCAATAACTTTTCTTTTGTATTCAATTCCGGATTCTCAATGACCATATCAAGCAGTGAATTCAACACCACTCCTATTTCTTTTCCCGGTTCCATCCCGTCCGCGATCAGATCACTTCCGGTAATAGCCAAATCCTTCAGTGACACGCATTCCTTTTTCTCCATAATTTTATGATAGCAAGTTTCCATATCACGTATATTCTGAAGTTTTTCCTCCCGCAAATATTCGCTCTGAGCCAAAGTGTCTGCTGTGCGCACTTCTAGATAATATGGGAACAATTCTTCCCCAATCTTATTCATAGCCCTCCGCACGCGTTTTGGCTCTGCTGGTATGCGGTAGTCATGGAATTGTACCAGCTTTGTCACCTTCCCAAGTGTGTCGTTGTCAAATTTCAAACGGCGCAAAATCGCCTTTGTCATACTGACACCTTCAATGTCGTGCATTTTAAAATGAGCAACACCTTTTTCGTCCATGGTCTTCATCTTTGATTTTGCGATATCGTGAAACAGCATGGTAAGGCGCAGCACTTTATCAGAGCGCACCAGTTCAATGGCTTTTAATGTATGTTCCCCCACTGTATACATGTGGTGCGGCGTCTCCTGCGTCGTCTTCATAAGTTCATCAAATTCCGGAAGTATGACTTTCGTAATTCCAAGTTCATAGGCTGTTCTAAGTAGACTTGGATTTGGTGAAACCAACATTTTAATCAGTTCCACTTGAATGCGCTCTGCACTGATATTGGCAAGGGTTGGGGCAAGTTCCACGATTCCTTTCCGTGTCTCTTCCTCGATTTCAAATCCGAGTTGTGCCGCAAAACGAACTGCCCGAAGGATTCTAAGCGCATCTTCCCCAAAACGCTCCTTGGCATTTCCCACGCATCGAATCGTCTTACTTTGTAAATCCTCCATGCCACCAAAAATATCCACTAGCCCTTCTGCATTATTATATGCCATGGCATTAATTGTGAAATCGCGACGAAGCAAATCTTCTTTGAGGCTTCTTGTAAATGTTACTTCCGATGGATGTCTACTGTCTTCGTATTTGCCATCCACCCGATATGTGGTCACTTCAAATGCATCTTTATCAATTAACACGGTAATAGTCCCATGTTCGATTCCCGTATCAAATGTTCTTTGAAATAATTGTTTTGTCTCTAGCGGTGTGGCCGATGTGGTAATATCCCAATCATCCGGCACTCTGCCCAAAATGGAATCGCGCACACAGCCTCCAACGGCATATGCTTCATATCCATGTGCCTGAAGTGTATTAATTATCATATTCACTTTTTCTGGTAATTGAATCTTCATATTGGGACACCTCACTTTCTCGTAAATCATATCATAATCCAAGCCATTTTCCAAGGTCGTGTTTTTTTATATCTTAAAAAGGGACACCCCTAAACGCAATTTGGGACGTAGTCAAATTGATTTTAACTACGTCCCTTAATTTTAGTACGCTTTTCCGAAGTAAGCCATATGTTTCGCTGGTTTACCACAGTAAATACATTTGTCTGAAATCATTTCTTCGTCTTCGATTAAGCAACGTGTTGCTGCTCCACCTGTAGCGTATTTGATTTCACCTTCACATTCTTCATCTCCACACCAGCAAGCCTTGATAAGACCACGGTCTGTTTTGAATTTTTCAACCATTTCTTCCAATGTTGTTGCTTCATAAATGTGTGAATTCAAGAATTCTTTTGCTTTATTGTACATATCTTTTTGAATTGTCTCTAAGATAGTGCGTAACTCTGTTGTGATGTTGTCGAGTGAAACAACAATCTTTTCACGTGTATCTCTACGAACCACAACCACTTGATTGTTTTCAAGGTCTTTTGGTCCAATTTCGATACGTGTTGGGATACCAACGATTTCTTGTTCAGAGAATTTCCATCCCGGACTCTTTTCAGAATCATCAATATCAGCTCTATATCCAGCAGCCTTGAGTGCTGCAAGAATCTCTTCTGCTTTTTCAAGAACGCCTTCTTTGTGTTGTGCAATCGGAATGACTCTAACTTCTGTCGGAGCAACACGTGGAGGAAGTACAAGACCGTCATCATCACTGTGAACCATGATAAGTCCACCGATACTTCTTGTGGATAATCCCCAAGATGTCTCATGTACACTCTGAAGTTCATTGTTCTTATCTACATACTTAATATCAAATGCATCCGGGAATCCACTTCCAAAGAAATGGCTTGTTGCTGCCTGAAGTGCTTTACCGTCATACATTAATGTTTCTACTGTGTAAGTGTCTTGTGCACCTGCAAATTTTTCATGTTCTGCTTTTCTACCTGACACGAATGGCATAGCCATTGTTTCTTCATAGAAATCTTGGTAAACCTTCAACATCTGAATTGTGCGTTCTTCTGCTTCTTCATATGTTGCATGGATTGTATGTCCTTCTTGCCATAAGAACTCTCTTGAACGAAGGAAAGGTCTTGTTGTCTTTTCCCAACGAAGAACCGAGTTCCATTGGTTCCAAACCTTTGGAAGATCTCTGTGTGATTTTACCATTCTTGCCCACAAATCACAGAATAATGTTTCTGATGTTGGACGAATACATAATTTTTCCTGAAGTCTTTCCATACCACCACGTGTTACCCAAGCTACTTCCGGTGCAAAACCATCAATGTGGTCTGCTTCTTTTTGTAATAAGCTTTCTGGGATTAATAATGGTAATGATACGTTTTGTACTCCTGTTTCTTTGAAACGTCTGTCAAGGTCAGCCTGAATTCTTTCCCAAATTGCATAACCATTTGGTAAGTAGTTGAGGCACCCTTTTACGCTTGAATAGTCACATAATTCTGCTTCGCGTACAACATCTGTGTACCATTGTGCGAAGTCTACGTCACGTGGTGTGATCGCTTTTACTAATTTCTTTTCTTTTGCCATGTTTGTTTCTCTCCTTTTATTTTGTTTATATAAGGGATTTGAAAGTTCGCTTGCGAACTCGCGCGAGACGCGATTGCGAAGCAATGATTACACTGCGCGTCTCTGTGCATCCTCGCGGAGCATTTTATTTTCGGAGAAAATAAAAACCGCCGTTCTTTCATCCCTCCAAAAAGGGACCGAAAAGATTCCGGCGGTACCACCCTAATTAACTACATGCTTACTGAATGAAAGCTGTAATTCACTTTCTCACCATTAACGCTGGTTCCACGCTGTGTGTTTTCACACAGAGCTCCAAGGTAGGTTCTATACACTTCTTGCAAGAATCTCTCACCAAATGATTCTCTCTCTGGGGCGCGTCCTGTATATACTAGTCCTCTTCATCGCTTTATTTTTCAATAGTTATCCCTTATTCTATTGAAATTTATCATGTTTGTCAAGACTGAAATTTTCTAAATCATTCGCAAAAATTTAAACCCTTCGCTCTCTGGTTCGACCTCAAAATCCATTTTCTTTTTTGTCTTTGGATGTACAAATTCTAATCTATATGCGCAAAGTGCAATCTGTTTCCAAGATTTATCCACATTTGCACCATCTTGAGCAACACCGTACTTGGTATCTCCCCAAATCGGGCAACCTATGTTTGCCATCTGAACGCGAATTTGATGGTAGCGTCCGGTGTGAAGTTTGATGCTAACGAGGGTTTTCTTTTGCTGTTCATTCTTATACGTTTCTAACACCTCATATTCCAGCACTGCCTTTTTGGCATCTCTTTCCGTTGCCGTGCAAACCCTTGAGGTATTTGTCTTTCCATCCTTCACCAAATAATTTTCAAGAATTCCTTTCGCCTTATCAGGCACACCACAAAGTACTGCTTTATAGTATTTTCCAAATCCGGAACCATCTTGCATCCCTTTATTCAATTCCTTGGCCGCAAAAGGGGTCTTTGCAAACACCAGGATCCCCTCCACAGGTTGATCCAGTCGGTGAATTACCGCTACATAAGGTTCCTTTTTCTCTTTCTGATTTTTGTACAAATAATTTTTCAAAAGACTTACCATGTCCACAGCTCCCAACTTTGCTGTCTGAGTCGGAATGCCTGATGGTTTGTAACACACTATGATATGTTCATCTTCAAATAATATATGTAGATTCATGCTGCTTCTCCATAAATTAGATAGGCCACTCACACGAGCGGCCTCATCTATTTCCTCTTATTCAACTACGTCTTCATCTGACGTTTCTTCATACTTCTGTAAAATTAAAGTCTGAATACGTTCTCTTGTTCCGGAATTGATTGGGTGTGCAATATCGCGATATTCTCCATCAAGCGCTTTCTTACTTGGCATTGCGATAAAGAGTCCTTTTTCACCCTCAATTACCTTAATGTCATGTACTACAAATTCATCATCCATAGTAATTGATACAATAGCCCTTAGTTTCCCTTCTTTCGCAACTTTACGTACGCGTACATCTGTGATTTGCATAAAACTTACCTCTTTTCTTGATATGGCTATCTAAGCCCATATCTTTCACCTTTCTCTAATACTACTTTTATTCCGTCTTCTCCGACGTATCTTGTGTTTGCTCGGATGGTATCCCTGCTTTCCACAATGCAGTTCTCAATATATGTATTGTCACCCAAATAAACATCATTTAAAATAATGGAATTTCGAATTACACAATTGTTTCCAACAAATACTTTTTTGAATAGTATTGAATTTTCAACCGTGCCATTAATAATACTTCCACTGGCAATTAAACTATTTTTTACATTTGAACCCGGATTGTATTTCGCCGGTGGCAAATCGCTCACTTTTGATAAAATCTCAGGATACTCTTTGAAAAAATGCTTTCGAATCTCTGGTTTCAGGAAATCCATATTTGTTCTATAATAGGAATCTACCGTTGCAATATTGCTCCAATAATCATCCATTTTATAAGCACAGATTCTTTTTAGATTTTTATAACGAATCAAAATATCTTTTACAAAATCATATCGTTCATCTTCCACACATTCCTCTACCATATCTATCAGCAGACGTCTGCGAATAATATAAATTCCGGTAGATATTATGTTGGATTTTGCAAACATTGGTTTTTCCTCGAATTCTTGGATTCGCATATCTTCATCTACTTTAACTGTACCAAATCTTCTTGCATCTTCGCCCTCTGCCAATTCCTTGCATACCACTGTGATATCAGCTTTTTTCTCGATGTGATAATCAAGTACTTTTTCAAAATCCATTTTGTAAACAGCATCTCCGGAAGTGATGATTACATATGGTTCGTGGCATTTCTTTAGAAAATCTAAGTTTTGGTAAATAGCATCCGCTGTCCCTCGGAACCAAAAATTATTGTCTGCTGTAATGGTCGGTGTGAATACATATAACCCACCTTGTTTACGTCCAAAATCCCACCATTTTGCAGAATTTAGATGCTCATTCAAGGACCGGGAATTGTACTGTGTCAGTACCGCCACCTTCGGCACATGTGAATTGGACATATTGCTTAATGCAAAATCGATTGCCCTATAACTTCCGGCAATAGGCATCGCAGCGGCCGCACGTTTTCTTGTAAGTTCTTTCATCTTATTGCTGCTTCCACCTGCCAGAATAATTCCTACTGCTTTCATTCCTCCTCACCTGCCTTTATTAATGTCTCTCCGCTCTCAAGCACACCGTTTATGTAGTCCTCCTGAACTGTTACTCCGCTGATGGTTGTGTTCTTTCCAATCTTTACATTAGAAGGAATCACTGAATTCTCACCGATTGTTACAAGTCCAAAGGAGTAAATATTCGGCTTGGCCTTATTTGGAATATCATCGCCGATTCCAAGTGTAACATTGTCTCCTACCACAACATTCTCTGCAATAATGGATTTGTCAATCACACAGTTTTCACCGATTACAACATCCTGCATAATAATGGAATCCCTAACAATGGTTCCTTTTTGAATAGTGACACCCGCTCCGATTACAGAATGGTGTACCTCTCCATAAATGTCAGCCCCATTACTAATGATACTCTTCTCAACCACAGCACTATCTGAAATATATTGTGGCGGCAGGCTTCCGTTATTCGTGTAGATTTTCCAATACTCTTCATATAAGTTGAATTCCGGAATAATGTCTACCAATTCCATATTTGCTTCCCAATAGGAACCCAATGTACCTACATCTTTCCAATACCCATTGAACTCATATACGAACATCCTCTGATTCTGCTCAAAGCAATATGGAATAACATGTTTTCCAAAGTCACATCCCGGCTCGTCTCTCTTTTGAATCAACGCATTTCTAAGCACCTTCCAACTGAAAATGTAGATTCCCATGGATGCCAAATTACTTCTTGGATTTTCCGGCTTTTCCTCAAAAGCTGTAATACGCTTCTCTCCATCTGCGACCACAATTCCAAAACGACTTGCCTCCTCCATAGGCACCGGCATTGCAGCAATGGTAACATCTGCGTTGTTTTGTTTATGGAAATCCAGCATAACTTCATAGTCCATTTTATAAATATGGTCTCCTGACAAAATCAATACATAGTCCGGATTGTAACTTTCCATAAATTCAAGGTTCTGATAAATTGCATTTGCAGTTCCGGTATACCATTCACTATTAGCACTTTTCTCATATGGTGGTAATACGGTCACCCCTCCTACATTACGATCTAAATCCCAGGGAATTCCGATTCCAATATGCGCGTTCAATCGCAATGGTTGGTATTGAGTCAAGACGCCAACCGTATCCACTCCGGAGTTGATACAGTTGCTGAGCGGAAAATCAATAATCCGATATTTCCCACCAAAGGCCACCGCAGGTTTAGCAACTTTCGCAGTAAGGACTCCCAGTCTGCTACCTTGTCCACCTGCCAATAGCATTGCTATCATTTCCTTCTTTTTCATGTCTTTACCCTTTCTCAGTATTTTAATATTACTATTATAGCATACGCTAATGATTCCGTGAACATATTTTACAAATATTTTTAATTTTCTGTGAACTTTTTGTAAATTTGTCACAAAATAAACTACTTGGTTTTTTCCATGTATATGTATATAATATATAAGAGAGAGTTTAATAATATGACAGACAGGATGTGTATTTATGTATAAAATTGACTTTAAAAAACCACTTCATGTACATTTTATCGGTATTGGCGGAATCAGCATGAGCGGTCTCGCAGAGATTTTACTGGGAGAACATTTTACAATCTCCGGCTCGGATTCCAAACCTTCCACATTAACAGAACATTTAATTAGCCTTGGAGCAACCATTTTTTATCCACAAAAGGCTTCTAATATTATTGAAGGAATCGATGTTGTTGTGTACACAGCAGCCATTCACGAAGACAATCCGGAGTTTGCCGAAGCAAAACGACAGAATCTGCCTATGCTTTCACGTGCAGAGCTCCTGGGACAATTAATGACCAATTATGAGACTCCAATCGCCATTTCCGGAACTCATGGCAAGACAACTACTACTTCCATGATGTCCCATATTTTATTGGAGGCTGAGACCGACCCAACCATTTCCGTTGGGGGTATTTTAAATGCCATTGGCGGCAATATTCGCGTTGGAGGTTCCGATATTTTTGTAACAGAGGCTTGCGAATATACCAATAGCTTTTTGAACTTCTTACCAAAAATCAGCGTGATTTTAAATGTGGAGGAAGACCACATGGATTTCTTCAAAGATATTGATGATATTCGATGCTCCTTCCATAGATTTGCAAGCATTCTTCCAAAGGACGGAGCGCTTGTAATTAATAAAAACATTGAACAATTGGAATCTATCACAGATAATCTGGATTGCAAGGTAATCACGTACTCAGAGATTCAAGATGCTGATTATGCTGCATCCAATATTACATTCGACGAACTGGGAAATGCATCCTTTGACCTGATTCGATATGGAGAATTTGTAGACCGTATTAAACTGTCGGTAGCCGGTAATCACAATGTATCTAATGCATTATCCACAATTGCAGTTGCCGATTTACTTCAGATTCCAATGGAAACCATTAAAAAAGGAATTCTATCCTTTGGCGGAACCGTTCGACGTTTCCAATACAAGGGAGAAAGAAATGGATTTACTATTATAGATGACTATGCACACCATCCAACAGAGATTCGTGCAACATTAACTTCTGCCAGAAACTATCCTCACAAGGATATCTGGTGCATTTTCCAACCTCATACATATACAAGAACGAAAGCGTTCTTTCATGAGTTTGCGGAAGCGCTTTCACTGGCAGACCACGTCATTCTTGCTGACATTTATGCTGCCCGTGAAACGGATACACTGGGAATGTCATCGGAGGCATTGGCAGAAGAAATTAAGAAATTAGGTACAGATGCATACTATCTTCCTAGCTTTGAGGCCATTGAAAATTTTGTCCTCGAAAAAGTTATCCACGGTGATGTGTTGATAACTATGGGAGCCGGAGACGTTGTAAACATTGGGGATTCGCTACTTCAATAAAAGTTATCCACGTTATCCACACTTTCCACATTTATGTTATCCACAAAAAAAACGATTTATCCACTTAAAAATGCTTTTGATACCTCTTTTATAATGCTATAATACCCGTACTAATGGGATAAAAGGCGGTAGAACACAATGAGAACTTTAACACTTCGAAATCGTTTTCAGGGAAACAGTACGATTATTGAAAACGACTTTATAGATCATTATATGGCAAAGGCAAACGGGGAATATGTAAAAGTATACCTTTTGTTATTGCGCCATCTGAATGCACAAGATAGTTCCTTGACCATTTCCAATTTGGCAGATTGTCTGGAATGTACAGAGAAGGACATTTTACGTGCACTTAAGCATTGGTCTAAGGTAGGACTGTTAAAAATCGATTATGATGATGGCGGAACTATTTGCGGGCTCGCAATTGGTCAAAGTTCTACGGCTACTGCAAAATCTGAACCTACCACCGCAGAAGTGGTTGTTGCAGCCAACCCGGAAACTCCGAGCATGACCGACGTGACCAAACCTCAAAAAAGAACTACTCGAAGTATGTCTAAGACACCGGCCAAGCTTCGCCAACTATACTTTGTTGCAGAACAGTATATGGGAAAACCGCTTTCCGTAACTGAAATTCAGAAAATCAACTACTTTTATGATGTTTTGAATTTTTCTACTGATTTAATTGAATACTTAATTGAGTATTGTGTGGAGACGGGACATAAAAGTATGCATTACATAGAATCTGTTGCACTTGCATGGGCAGATAACAACATTACTACCGTGGCGGAAGCAAAGGAGAATTCTTCCCTTTACCACAAACACTATTTTGCAGTGTTAAAGGCATTTGGAATTACAGGAAGGAATCCTGCCCCTGTGGAAGTAAGTTATATAAAAAAGTGGACTGACGAATTTGGTTTTACATTGGATATTATTTTGGAGGCTTGCAATCGAACAATTTCTAATACAGCCAAACCTGATTTTAAGTATACAGATTCCATTTTAACCAATTGGGCTTCCAAAGGCGTGAAGCATTTGGCTGACATTGCAAAACTTGATTTTGCTCATCAGCAAGAAAAAACAACCAGAAAAAAAGCAACCTCAAAGACGGTTGTCGTTGCTAACAATCGTTTTAACAATTTTGAAGGTCGTTCTTATGATATCAATTCATTGGAACAGCAGCTTTTGAATACACAATAGCTAAAGGAGCGTTATCGTGGGAATTAATAACACACAGTACGATGCTATTTTTCGTAACTACGAACAAAAACAGATACATAACCGTGATTTATTGGACAAGCGCCGTAAAAACGTGTATAATTTGATACCGGAAATGGAAAATTTACACAACTCCATTTCAAAACTTGGCTTAAGCCAAGCCCGCAAATTATTAAATGGTGATGAGAATGCCTTAGGCGACTTGAAAGCAGAACTAAAAAAATTAACTGACCAAAAGACTCAGCTGCTTGTTTCCGCAGGATTCTCTCCGGATTATCTGGAACCTATTTACGATTGCGCTGATTGCAGGGACACCGGATATGTTGGCAATAACAAATGCCACTGTTTCCAAAAAGCAATCATAGATTTGCTTTACACTCAGTCCAATCTTCAGAATATTCTTGCGAAAGAGAATTTTAATACCTTTTCTTTCACATATTATTCAGAGAATCATATTGATCCCGTAACCGGTCGTTCTTCTTTGGAAACCATGAAGAACGCGCACCTTATTGCACATGAATTTGTAGATACATTTACCGATGATTTTCGCAATTTATTCCTATATGGCGATACCGGCGTTGGAAAAACTTTTCTTTCCAACTGCATCGCAAAGGAATTGATTGATAGAGCTTTTTCAGTAATTTACCTTACGTCGTATGAATTTTTTGATACTTTGGCGAAGAGTAAATTCGAAAGGGATGATGCGGCCGAGACAATGTGCGAGCATATTTTCGACTGCGATCTGTTAATTATTGATGACTTAGGAACGGAATTGACCAACTCATTTACGGTCTCGCAATTGTTCCTTTGTCTGAATGAGCGTTTATTACGCAGAAAATCAACGATTATTTCCACCAATCTTTCTTTGGAATCACTCGTTGATATATATTCGGAAAGAACCTTTTCCCGAATCACAAGTAATTACACCATGTTAAAGTTGACTGGTGATGATATTCGCATTAAAAAGAAACTAATGAACAGGGAGGAAAATTAATGTTGCACCGCACAGAACGTACTTTAGAAAACATACCTGTAGGACCACTTGGGTTTATCCCGATTGATGGGTGCCAGGAATTAGGAAAGAAAGTAGACAAATATCTTGTCGAATGGCGTAAGGAAAACGCAGCAAACTTAAAAGATGATGCTGTCTTTGTTGATTATTTGAAAGATTCTTACATTGTTGATGCAAAGGTACCTCGTTTCGGCTCCGGAGAGGCAAAAGGTATTATCAACGAATCGGTAAGAGGAAAAGACGTTTACCTGATGGTAGATGTATGTAACTATAGCTTGACTTATAAATTATCGGGCCATATCAACCGTATGTCACCGGATGATCATTTCCAAAACTTAAAAAGAGTGATTGCTGCTATCGGTGGTAAGGCACGTAGGATTAACATTATTATGCCATTCCTCTACGAGAGCAGACAACATAGAAGAACCTCCAGAGAATCCCTTGACTGTGCACTTGCACTTCAGGAATTGGTTCGTATGGGCGTGGACAACATTATTACCTTTGATGCTCATGACCCTCGTATTCAGAATGCCATTCCTTTAAATGGATTTGAGACAGTTCGTCCAACATACCAATTTGTAAAAGGTCTTCTGAGAAAATACGATGATTTAAAAATCGATAGCGACCATATGATGGCAATCAGCCCTGACGAAGGTGCGACAGAACGTGCCATTTATCTTGCAAACGTACTTGGTCTGGATATGGGTATGTTCTACAAACGTCGTGACTACACACGTGTTGTGGATGGCCGCAATCCAATTGTTGCCCATGAATTCTTAGGCTCTTCTGTAGAAGGAAAAGACGTAATCATTATCGATGACATGATTTCTTCCGGAGATAGTATGCTTGATGTGGCAAAACAATTGAAAGACAGAAAAGCAAACCGTATCTTTGCAGCTTCTACATTTGGACTTTTCACAAGTGGATTGGACAAGTTTGACAAAGCTTATGAAGATGGTATTTTAACAGGCGTGCTTACAACCAACCTAATCTATCAGACACCGGAATTGTTAGAAAGACCTTGGTATATCAACTGTGACGTTAGCAAGTACATCGCGTTAATGATTGATACCTTGAATCACGACGGTTCTATCAGCAGTATCCTGAATCCAACTGCAAGAATCCAGGATGTTGTCAGAAGATACAACGCCGGAGAAAAAATCTAATTCTAAAAATAAATTGGAGACCTCTATTCGAGGTCTCCATCTGTTTCTATAAAACTATTTTCTTCGTCGTATGAAATCAATTCCACTTTGTCTAACTTTCTCTGAATCATATCGCTTCGTTCACTTAACTGTTGCGCAGTCTTTTGTGCAAGAGAAATCTTGTCCTGAGTCTTCACAATTAAATCATTAAACTTCACAAACTGACTCTTGAAATTGCCAAGAAGTTTCATAATCTCTTCTGATTTTTTATTCACCGTCAAATACTTAAATCCAACGGATAAACTATTAAGTATAGCCGAAAGTGTGGTCGGCCCTGCCACTACTATCTTATATTTCTGCTGACATTCTTCTACCAGGCCGTCGATTCGAAGAACTTCCGAATACAACCCTTCTGTCGGCAGAAAGAGAATTGCAAAATCTGTAGTGTGAGGCGGGGCAATATATTTGTCTCGAATGGTCATGGCTTCTTTTCGAATACGTATCTTTAACTCTTGGACTGCCGCCTTCAAGTTTTCCACATCCGCATTTTCCGCCGCTTCTAACACCTTGCCATAGATATCTGCCGGAAACTTTGAGTCTATTGGAAGATAGATAAATCCTTTGTTTTCCTTGTCCGGAATCTTGACTGCAAATTCTACCCTTTCTGCGCTTCTCGGTCTGGTTGCCACATTTGTCTCGTATTGGCTCTTATCCAAGATGTTTGCCAGAAGATTCTCAAGTGCCATCTCACCATATACACCTCTCGCCTTTACATTCGACAAGGTTTTGTTCAGACTCACAACACCGCTTTCCAGACTTTTCAATTCTCCAAGACTCTTATATAAAGACTCCAGACGTTCCCCTACCTGCTTGAAACTTTCATCCAGTCTTTCATGAAGGTTTTTATCCAGTTTTTTGCTCATGTCTTCCTGGATATCTGACAGTTTCCTATCATTAGCCTCCTGGATATTTTTAAGACCATTCAAAATCGTTTCGTTAACATTTTTGCTGTCCTCACGAAGTCTTTTTTCTGTGGACTCTTGTATACGAATCAAACTCTCTTGGATGTTTTTTTCGCTTTTTATATGACCAGCTGAAATCTCTTTGATGACTTCTATTCGGAGTTCCTGCTGGTTCTTTTTCAATTCATTAATATTGCCTATAACTTGTTCACTGTCATCCTTATTCTTTCCTTTTAAGAAAATGATGATTTGAACAATCAACACTGCCACAAGCAGTGCAACGATAAGGAAATCCATACACTACCTCATTTTATAATTCACAGTTATTTACTGTTCTTGGGAATGGAATAACGTCACGAATATTTGACATACCTGTCAAGTACATTACACAACGTTCAAAACCAAGTCCAAATCCAGCATGTCTTGTGGAACCATATTTTCTAAGATCTAAATAGAATCCATAATCTTCCGGATTAAGTCCCATTTCGTTCATACGACCCAATAACTTGTCGTAGTCATCTTCTCTTTGGCTTCCACCGATGATTTCTCCGATTCCCGGTACCAAACAGTCAACTGCCGCAACTGTCTTATTGTCCGGATTCATCTTCATGTAGAATGCTTTGATATCCTTCGGATAATCCGTTACAAATACAGGACGTTTGAATACTTGTTCTGTCAAGTAACGTTCATGCTCTGTCTGAAGGTCACATCCCCATGAAACTTTGTAATCAAAGTTATCGTTGTTCTTTTCTAAGATTTCAATGGCTTCTGTATATGTCACACGCGCAAAATCAGAGTTTGCAACATTGTTCAATCTCTCTAAAAGTCCTTTATCCACAAATGAATTGAAGAAGTTCATCTCTTCCGGCGCATTTTCCATCACATAGTTGATAATGTATTTCAACATAGACTCTGCAAGGTTCATGTTGTCTTCCAAGTCTGCAAATGCGATTTCCGGTTCAATCATCCAGAACTCTGCCGCATGGCGAGTTGTGTTAGAATTCTCTGCGCGGAAGGTTGGTCCAAATGTATAAATACTTCTGAAAGCCTGTGCGTATGTCTCCCCATTCAACTGGCCACTTACAGTAAGACTTGTTTCTTTATTAAAGAAGTCTTGTGTGTAATCCACTGTACCATCTTCATTCTTTGGAAGATTTTCCATGTCTAATGTTGTAACACGGAACATTTCTCCTGCACCCTCACAGTCGCTTCCTGTGATAAGTGGTGTATTTACATAAACAAATCCTCTGTCTTGGAAGAATTTGTGAATTGCATATGCTGCTAAAGAACGTACACGGAATACTGCCTGGAATGTATTTGTTCTAGGACGCAAATGTGCAATCGTTCTTAAATATTCAATACTGTGACGTTTCTTTTGAAGAGGATAATCCGGTGTAGATGTTCCTTCGATTACTACCTCTGTTGCCTGAATTTCAAATGGTTGTTTTGCTTGTGGTGTTGCAACTAATGTTCCTTTTACAATAATCGCTGCTCCTACGTTTAATTTTGTAATCTCAGCGAAGTTGTCCATGCTATCGCTATAAACAATCTGTAGGGTTTCAAAATAAGAACCATCGTTTACTACGATAAATCCAAATGTTTTTGAATCACGGTTGCTTCTTACCCAGCCACCTACGGTCACTTCTTTGTCAAAGTACTGTTCACGGTTTTTGTATAAGTCTTTTACTGTTATTAAATCCATGTCTTTCACTCCTTTATTTATAAATATGTCCTTCTTTCGGACGTTTATTTCCATTATCTTTATAGTATACCCCATTTTACG
>JAZRON010000046.1:0-43980 GCA_045648725.1 Faecalimonas sp. | reverse complement strand
CATTATCCTCCCTATTCTGCAAATTATAACTTTCATCACTATGAATATGTCCATGTAACTGTATACTTCCACTATTCTTCTTCGGCCATGATAACATAGGATAATGCATGAGTGCAAAATACTGTCCATTCAACGAAACTGTCTTAAAATCACAAATTTCCTCAAACAATTCTGGAGCATACTTTTTATCATGATTTCCTTTAATAAGAATCTTTTTACCTTTCATCATACTAAGCAACTCATTTACTCTCTCAATCGGCATATGATGACTAATATCTCCAAGAAAATATACCGTATCGTTTTTATGCACTACCTCATTGTAATTATCAACTAGTACACGATTCATTTCTTCTACATTTTCAAAAGGACGATTCTGCATCTCAATAATGCCACGATGTCCCAAATGTAAATCACTTGTAAAATAAAACATCATATCGTCCCCTTTCTCTCCATGAAATTATCCTTACTGCTCTACTATAACACATATATCAGGAAAAGTACAGAACATTAGTTCGGTGACTGCGTATTTTTTACCAAAAAATTTTCATATAACAAAAATAGCCGCCACAATAGCGACTATCATTATCCCACTCAGTAGGGAACACTTATTTTGAGTCGTCCACTAAAGCAGGACCACGCTCATTTACATATAAACTATAAATATCGTAATTCAAAATGTCAATATAGAATTTCCTATAAGTCATTACGAATAAAAATCACAAAACCTCTCCGTACCGCCCTGTATCGTCTAGTCCGTTTTTGCCCATTTTGTACGGAAAATGGGGATTTTTCGGCACTAAACAACACGAAATAACACTACTTTTTTGCCAACCCCATTCTAAGATACAAAATACTCCACTGCGTTATCAGGGAAGAACTCCTTGAACTCCCCATAGAGCTGTGCTGCCAAAGTCTTATTATGTGCAATCACCAAGGTTGGTTTATTCAGTTTTTCAATAATATTCGCCATTGTAAATGTCTTACCGGAACCTGTTACACCAAGAAGCGTCTGGCATTGATTTCCTTCTTGAAATCCTTTCACAAAGGCCTCTATGGCTTGTGGTTGATCGCCGGTTGGCTTGTATTCTGATTTTAGAACAAATCGAACTTTTTTAGAACAAATCGAACTTTTGTTCTGTACTTTATGCTAGAATATCATGTTATACTATAATTTTATTTCTTTCTGAACCCGGCCCTCTTTGAGTACCATAGCAGTACGTGCAGGAAGGTAAACTTCAATATAATATTTCCCATCAAATTTCTTCACAGGATATGTCATATGTGCAATGCGATTCTGGCCACCATACTGTTCGTCGTCGCTGGAAAGTTTTAAGGTGTAATCTGTGTTAGCGTGAACAGGAATCAATATGTTTGTGAAAGATTGGTTTGCATTAAAGTTAAATACAAAAAGCAGGCCTCTCCGGTAAAATGCAATTATCTTTTCCGGCTCCTTGAGAAGCATTAAGTCTGCCATGCGTTGTTCAAACATATTGTTGCGCTTCAAAAGTCGAATCATATCACGGTCAAAACTTCCAAGCCACTGATATTTCAAATAACCATTATCTAGCAGGCTCCATTGACGTCGGCAATAATGGAAACTCCAATTGTTGCCCTCACGAGGGAAATCAATCCATTCTGGGTGACCGAACTCGTTACCCATGAAATTGAGGTAACCCTCGCCGCCACCGCCGATTGTAAACAGTCGAATCATCTTGTGTAATGCGATTGCACGGTCAATAACTGGGTTGTGGCAGGCTTTGTCCATATCCGTATACATGTTGGCGTCAGCCAATCGGAAAATCATGGTCTTATCACCAACCAGTGCTTGGTCGTGGCTTTCTACGTAAGCAATAGAATTCTCGCCTGGACGGCGCAGACACATATCGCCCCACATTTGACCAATGCTCCAGCCTTCGTCGCTCTTTTCTTTAACTGTTCGAACCCACATATCAGGAAGTCCCATGGCAAGACGATAATCAAAGCCAACGCCGCCATCTTCGATTGGCAGGCACATACCCGGCATGCCGGACATATCCTCAGCAATGGTAATTGCCTTTGGATTCACCTGACGAATTAACTCATTTGCTAACTGAAGATAGGTAATCGCTTCTGTATGTGTATTCATAGAAAAATATTTATCATTACTGTTAAAGTCTGTTCCCATTCCGTGATCGTGGTAAAGCATGGAGGTTACACCGTCGAAACGGAACCCGTCAAAGTGGTACTCTGTCATCCAGAATTTCAAGTTGGAAAGAAGGAAATGAATGACTTCTGTCTTTCCATAATTAAAGCATTTGGTACCCCAGGTTGGATGGTCTCCCTTATCACCGTCATGGAAGAATTGCCATGTGGTACCATCGAACATGTTGATTCCTTCGGCAGTATTTTTCACTGCGTGAGAGTGTACCACATCCAGCAACACACGAATTCCAAGCTTATGGGCTTTATTGACTAAGAACTTCAAGTCTTCCGGTTTCCCAAACCAACTGGATGCGGCAAAGAAGTTGGATACTTGATAGCCAAAACTTCCATAGTATGGATGCTCCATAATCGCCATTAACTGAACAGTGTTGTAACCAGCCTTTTTGATACGTGGAAGGGTCTTTTGGGCAAATTCACGATAGGTTCCTACTTTTCCCTCTTCCTGAGCCATACCTACATGAGCCTCATATATGTAGAGCGAGTCTGAAGGCTGAAAATCTTGGTCTGTCCATTGGAATACTTTCCAGTCATCAACAACTTCAGCACACCAGGTAACAGTCTCCTTATCTTGTACTACACGTCGCGCATAAAGAGGAATATGTTCTGTGCGTTGCATATTGGCATCTACCACAGTTTTGACCTTGCAGCCTTCCCATAATGCATTTTCTCCTTCTAAGTATAGTTCCCAGACACCATTTTCCAATCTATTCATAGGAAATTCTGTCTGATTCCAATTATTAAAATCACCGGTCAGATAAAGCTGATGAGCACTTGGAGCCCATTCTCTATATACCCAGCCGCCTTTTATATGATGAATGCCAAAATAATCATGGGCATTGGCAAATTCATTCAATGTGCCCCCTTGTGGCATTAAACGTTCTTTTGTACTGTAATAGCCTCTCATACGTAAATCGATGTCACCCGAAAATGGCATTAATTGGGGATTCAATTCTAGAACTCGATACATTTTGTCACCTATACAACGGAGTTTTCCGTTCCCTTTCGCTATGTATTGTACAATATAATTTTATCATTGGAGAAAAGAAACATCAAGTGTACTTTTCTTTTGTATTATGCTACATTTCAATAGATTTCTCACAAAATACAGGCTCTCTGACAAATGTAAGGGTGCAGACCGAAAAGGCAAGGGGCTACCACATTAACGAATTAATTTTCGCCAGTGCGTCAGCCCCTTTTTATCACCCATATATAATTTTACGAGAAGATTGGTTTCAACGCTTCAGCCAACGCATCCTTCTGCGCCTGCGCTTCTGCCAAATCTTTACCCAATGTAGTAAAGTATGTCTTAATCTTTGGTTCTGTACCTGAAGGACGAACAATGGCTTGTGCTCCACCTTCCAAATCATATACTAGTACATTTGCTGCCGGAAGTCCTGTTTCTTCCGGTTTCTTATAGTCAGTCACTTTTACTACTTTGTATTCTCCAATGGCTGCCGGAGGATTGTTGCGTAAATCTTCCATAATTCCGGCCATCTTATCCATACCGGAAAGTCCTGGGAATTCAAAACTGTCTACTTTGTTTAAGTAACGTCCATACTGGCTATAAATCTCTTCTAATCTTTGTTTTACAGAGGAACCGATGCTTCTATAGTAAGCTGCCATTTCACAGATTAACATAGAACCAATAATCGCATCTTTGTCACGTACATAAGGACCAGCCAAATATCCATAGCTTTCTTCAAAGCCAAAAATAAATCGTTCTACTTCGCCCGCTGCTTCTAAACCTGCAATCTGGTCTCCAATCCATTTGAATCCAGTTAATACGTTTCTAAGCTCTACACCATAGTTCTTTGCAACTGCATCTGCAAGTGGTGTGGATACAATTGATTTCACTGCAACTGCATTCTGTGGCATGGTGCCATTTTCAATACGACCTGCACAGATATAGTCCAATAAAAGAACTCCTACTTCATTTCCCGATACCAATTCATATGTACCATCTGGACATTTCATCGCAATACCAACACGGTCTGCATCCGGGTCAGTAGCTAACATTAAGTCCGCGCCTGATTTTTCAGCCAATTCCAAACCTAAACGAAGTGCTTCGAAGATCTCCGGGTTTGGATATGGACATGTCGGGAAATTCCCATCCGGATATTGTTGTTCTGGTACGATTGTAATATCATCGATACCGATATCGTTTAACACTCTCATAACTGGAACCAAACCAGAACCATTTAATGGTGAGTAAACCAATTTGAGCCCTGCTGTCTTGCAAAGTCCTGGGCGAACACTGCGAGCTTTGATTGCATCATAAAGGGCTTCCTTGCAAGCATCGTCTACGTATTCAATCAGCCCTGCCGCCATACCTTCTTCGAAGGACATGAGTTTCGCACCTTCTAAAACATCTGTATTTTGAATCTCAGCGTAAACAATATTCGCCGCTTCATCTGTCATCTGGCATCCATCCGGGCCATATGCCTTGTAGCCATTGTACTTAGCCGGATTGTGAGATGCGGTAACCATGATACCTGCGTTTGCCTCATAATAACGCGTTGCAAAACTCAGTGCCGGAACAGGCATCAACGCATCATAAATACGTACCTTAATTCCATTAGCAGCCAATACACAAGCAGCCTCCTTAGCGAATACATCACTGTTAATACGACTATCGTAACTGATTGCAACTAACTGGTTGCCTCCTTGAGTCTTTACCCAATTCGCCAATCCTTGGGTGGCCTGACGGACCACATAAATATTCATGCGATTTGTCCCTACACCTAGCACACCGCGCAAACCTGCTGTACCAAACTTTAAGGAAACTGCAAAGCGCTCTTTGATTTCTTCTTCATTACCGGAAATTAACTCCAGCTCTGTCTTCAGTGCAGCGTCTTCCAGATCCGCTTCCATCCAACGTTTATAGTCATCCATATACATGTTTGTTCACCTATCCTTTAAAACCTATTTCTTTGCTCTTCTCGCTTTGAACATCTCTACGATATTCACCATTTCTTCTGATGGATTGGAAATGACTGCGGAAGCAAAAATCTTGCATACAGGATTCTCGGTGACGCGTTCTACCGCCGCACTTACCGCTGCAACATCTCCACTCACAAAAACAAGTACATGTCCCCCACATTTTGTATCTTGCGTTTCATATTGTACTTCTGCAGTTTTTAACATTTGATCTGTTACAATCACTGCGTTAGATTCTCCTAATACTTCTACTAATCCGAATGCACCGTATTTCATAAATATACCTCTACTTTCGTCCTCTACTTATTAATCGTCATTGCTGCTGCAACTTCAGTACCCTTGTCAGGCGCTGCAATAATTGTGTGTGAAACAATCTTAGCAATCGGAGCCGCTTTCTCAAGTGCCGCTTCCATAGCTGCGTTCACATCTGAGATTGTCCCTCTCATCTTTACACATGCACCTGCGCCAAGACGATTTCTCTCCACTGACTGAATCTTAACGTCTGCCGTCTTTGCCGCTGCGTCCAAAGCCACAAAGCATGCACATTCACTATCAAGTTCAAATACACCAATTGCCATTCCATCATATTTTTCGCTCATAGTTATTCTCCATTCTTTTGATAAATTCATTATTATATAAAATTATATCATATTTTAAGATTCCTTACAATCTTATTTCCGAAGTTTCAGGATTCCATGAATCAAAATCTTTACATCATCTAAAATATAGTCAAAGGCACCTGCACGATACATATTTATCACAATCATGCCAATCGGCACGGCAAAAATCATGCCCCAGATACTTCCCACTTTATATCCCAGATATAACAGGACCAATGTTGGAAGCGCCTTCAGGCCAACCTCATCTCCTACCAGTTTCGGTTGAATCAACTGTCTGATCAGTTGGGTGAGCACATATAAGACTACTAATCCAATTGCCATCTTATAGTTTTGGCTGAGCAGATTGTAAATTGCCCAAGGAACCAGCGTAATCGCAGTCCCAAAAAAGGGAAGAAAATCCAAGAATGCAAATAGTATGGCAAGCACAATGGCATATTTCACACCTAAAATGGTGAAGCCTACAAACATAATGGTTCCAAGTACCAGCATAATCTGAAATTGTGCCTTAAAGTATCCTCCGATGGCATATTTTAAATTAGAAACCACCATAGCCATACGCTCTTCAATCGGCTTCGGTGTCACCTTCTTCACCCATGCAATCACTTCTTCACGCTCTGCAACAAAGAAATACGCCGATATAATCATGACAATCATTCCGATAAAAACAGATGGAATGCTTTTCGCCACATTTCCTGCCACTTCAACCGTCGGCTCACTTAATTTGCCAATCCATTCTCCTGCTACCGTTCCCAAATTAGACACAATTGTATTCCATCCTTGCTGGGCTTCTTCTGGGAGCAACCGGAATACTCCTTGAAGATTTGCTCCTATTTCCAATAGCCCCAACTTCATTTCCCCATACATTTGAGGGAGGTCTGAAATCAATCCCGAAGCTTCTCGCACAATACTCGCCATTACAAGGTAAATCACACCTACCACTGCACCCAGAACCACTACAATTGTGATTGCAGAACCAAGTTTCTTTACAATTTTCAGTCGCTTTTCCAACCAACACACCATAGGATTGGCAATGAATGCAATGATCCAACCTATCACAAACGGCAGAAATAAGCGCAGCAAACCATATCCGATTACAACAAACAGAATGGTCGCAATCAAACTAAAAGCTAAACTCACAATTACTTTCCAATAGGGACGCGTATCTTTCATTTATCTCACCTCAGCTTCTGTGCGCTCCACAAGGTCTATACTTCCTCATCCGTCAAAAAATTGTTCTCGATTAATTCCCAGATTTCTTCTCTTCCCTGCTTTGTTTCCGAAGAAAACGGAATTACGATTGTGCCCGGAAGGAGTTTCAATCCTTCCTTAATCATCTTCACATGCTTCTGCACCTGACTGCGTTTCAACTTGTCAAGCTTGGTAGCAATAATAATCGGGTGATACCCTTGAGCAACAATCCACTCATACATGAGTTTGTCATTGGCAGATGGCTCATGACGGATATCAATAAGCAGGAATACAGCCTTCAGTTGCTTCGACGTATTCAAATAACGTTCAATGAGTTTGCCCCACTGCTCTTTCTCCCGCTCAGACACTTTTGCATATCCATATCCAGGTAAATCTACTAAATACATGATGTCATTGATATTGTAAAAATTAATGGTCTGGGTTTTTCCAGGCGTAGCAGACGTTCTAGCCAACGCCTTACGATTCATCAACGCATTAATCAAAGAGGATTTTCCTACATTTGATTTTCCTGCGAAGGCAATCTCTACCCGGTCTGTCTCAGGTAAAGTACTCGTAATCCCACATACAATTGACAACTCTACATTTTTAATCTTCATACTATTTTCCCTCTTGTACCAGTGCATTCCCAAGAACATCATCCATGGAACTCACCGGCATAATCTCTAATCCTTTTGTAATCTCCGTTGAAATCTCATCTATATCACGCATGTTTTTCTCAGGAATAAGAACCGTCTTTACTCCTGCTGATTTTGCGGCAAGCAGTTTTTCCTTCAAACCGCCGATTGGAAGCACTCTTCCACGCAATGTAATCTCACCGGTCATAGCAACATCTGCTCTCACCTTTTTATTAGTAATGGCAGAGATCATGGCAGTTGCCATAGTAATACCGGCTGACGGCCCATCCTTCGGAACTGCCCCTTCCGGAATATGAATGTGAATATCATGCTTTTCAAAGAATTCTTCCGGAATCTCATAGGCCTTGCTGACGGAACGAATATAGCTGATTCCTGTCCTTGCCGATTCCTTCATCACATCTCCCAATTGTCCGGTCAATAAAGTTTCCCCCTTGCCCGGCATAATATTCACTTCGATTTCCAACGTATCGCCGCCTACACTTGTCCAGGCCAGTCCTCTTACGATTCCAACCTCATCCGTCTCGTTAATCATGGTATAAGAGTATTTTTCTTTTCCCAGATATTTTTCCAAGTTCCGGTCTGTCACACGAATACTTGCCTTCTTTTCTTCGAAAATTTCCCTGGCTGCTTTTCTGCAAATCTCACCGATGGTACGCTCCAACTGACGCACTCCGGCCTCTTTTGTATAATTTCTTGCCATCTTCCAGATGGCACTCTTTCCTATCTTCAGTTGTTCCTCTGTTAACCCATGCTTTTTCAATTGCTTTGGAACCAAATGTTTCATTGCAATATGCATTTTTTCATTTTCCGTATAACTACTGATTTCAATCACTTCCATACGGTCCAACAATGGTCTCGGAATGGTTTGCAGGGAGTTTGCTGTGGTCACAAAAAGCACCTCCGACAAATCAATCGGAACTTCCAGATAATGGTCACGGAATTTTACATTCTGTTCCCCGTCCAGCACTTCTAGGAGCGCTGAGAAGGTATCTCCCTTATAATCATTGCTTACCTTGTCAATCTCATCTAATAAAAGCAGTGGATTCTTTACACCTGTGGATTTCAATGCATTCGCAATACGCCCTGGCATGGCACCTACATAAGTCTTTCTGTGTCCTCGAATCTCTGCCTCATCACGGACACCACCCAAAGAAATTCTGGCATAAGGTTTCTTAAGAGCCTTGGATAAGGATTTTGCTATGGATGTTTTTCCAGTTCCCGGTGGTCCAACCAAACAAAGAATCGGACTCTCTCCTTTTTGCGTCAACGCACGCACAGCCAAGAATTCTAGAATTCTCTCTTTTACCTGCTCCAGACCGTAATGCTCGTCTTCCAGAATCTGCTTTGCATAGGCCAAATCTGTATTGTCCTCCACTACTTTGTCCCATGGCATTTCCAACATGGTCTCAATATATGTACGTGTTACACCATTTTCCGCTGCACTCTGTTGAGAGCTTTTAAAACGAATAATCTCTTTTTTCAGACGGTCCTTTACTTCGTCAGAAGCTTTCAGCTTCTTCGCGGCCTGCTCAAACTCTTCCGCATCGGAAAGAACATTTTCCTCGCCCAGTTCTTCACGAATAACCTTCATCTGCTCTCGTAAAATAAACTCTTTCTGATGCTTTTCCATCCGCTCTTTTACTTTATTTTGAATATTCTCTTTTAAATCTATGACTGCCATCTCATTGGCAATCTTAAGGGCAAGCACCTCATATCGGGTATGTAAATCATCCTGCTCCAAAATATCCTGTTGATTGATGTAATCCATGGCAACATTGGCTGCAATCTGATAAACCAAACTTTGAAATGACTTAATATCTGCAATCTGGGCAATCACATCCTTTGGCACCTTGCCATTTTTCAAGGTGTATTCAAAGAAAAGCTGTTGCAAATTCTTTGCCTCCGGATTGTCACTAAGTTTTCCTTCTATGTCTTTCTCTTCTAACAATGATAGTTCCGCCACAAGACAAGGTTCTTTTTCCTGTACCTGTAATAATCTTGCTCTCTGCTGTCCCACAACCAGAACTCGAAATACATTCTTGGACATTTTTGCAATCTGTTTTACTGTTGCGACAGTCCCTATTTCATATACATCCTTTTGTTCTGGTGTCTCTATATTCAATTCTCGTTGTGCAACAAGAAATATTTTCTGTTCGCTACTCTGCATAGCCCTTTGAACAGCCTCAATGGAACGCGCTCTACTCACATCGAAATGTACTACCATTTCCGGGAGAATCGTCATTCCACGAAGGGCAACCATTGGCATGCTTACAATTTGGTTCTCCATATATTCTCTCTCCTTGTATTAAAAACCCCCAACATTCCTTATAGATAAGGAAAACGGGTACAGACACTGCACCCGTTCTATTTCTAAAACTTACTATGCACTCTGTGTCGTAATGGCTTTTGCATTATAAATCGGCTTTGCATCTCCTTTTACAACTTCTTTTGTAATCAGACATGACTTGATTGTACTGTCAGATGGTACATGATACATCGTATCCATCATAACATTTTCCATGATTGCGCGCAAACCTCTGGCACCGGTTTTTCTTGCCAATGAAGTATCTGCAATCTGTTCCAAAGCAGCCTGGTCAAATTCAAGCTCCACACCATCGAGTTCTAGTAATTTTTGATATTGTTTTACAATCGCACTTCTTGGTTCTGTCAAAATGCGGATTAACGCTTCTCTGTCTAACATCTCCAAGGTGACGTTAATTGGAACACGCCCTACTAATTCCGGGATAATTCCAAACTTCACTAAATCCTGTGGCAACACCTGACTTAGTAACGCATCAATATTCTTTTCCTTTTTCCCTGTCACTTCCGCATTGAATCCCATAGAAGACTTATCAAGACGTTTCTCAATAATCTTGTCTAATCCTTCAAAGGCCCCGCCACAGATAAACAGGATGTTTGTGGTATCAATCGGGATCGTCTCCTGATGCGGGTGCTTTCTTCCACCTTGTGGTGGTACATTTGCAACCGTACCTTCGATGATTTTAAGGAGTGCCTGCTGTACTCCCTCCCCTGAGACATCTCTTGTAATCGATGGATTTTCTGATTTTCTGGTAATCTTATCAATTTCATCTATATAAATGATACCATGCTCTGCACGTGCAACGTCTCCATCGGCAGCTTGAATGATTTTCAGCAAAATATTCTCCACATCTTCACCCACATATCCTGCTTCCGTCAGTGCAGTTGCATCTGCGATTGCAAATGGCACATTCAAAATCTTAGCCAATGTCTGTGCCAACAAGGTCTTTCCACAACCAGTTGGTCCCAACATCAAAATATTACTCTTTTGTAATTCCACACCCAGGTCTTTCCCTGCCATGATTCTTTTGTAGTGATTATATACAGCTACGGAAAGTACCTTCTTTGCCTGGTCCTGTCCGATTACGTAATCATCCAAAAATGCCTTGATTTCTTCCGGTTTGAGAAGATTGATTTCTTCGTATCTGGAACTTTCTTCAAACTCCAACTCTTCTTCAATAATCTCCGTACAGATATCAATGCACCCGTCACAAATAAATGCACCATTCGGTCCTGCAATTAATTTGCGGACTTGTGCCTGTGTCTTACCACAGAATGAACATCTTACCAGTTCTTCTCCTTTTTTTGTCGCCATACTCTCACCTCATTTTTACGCGTAAAGGGGGTGTTCTAAATTTCAGAACATCCCCTCATTCTTTTCATTAATGACTGGTAATCACTTCATCTACCAGACCATATTCTTTTGCTTCCTCAGCAGACATAAAATTGTCTCTCTCGGTATCAATCTCAATCTGCTCTAAACTTTGTCCTGTATTTGCTGCCAAAATCTTGTTCAAACGTTCTCTCGTCTTTAAGATATGCTCTGCAGCAATCTTAATGTCTGTTGCCTGTCCTTTTGCACCACCAAGTGGCTGATGAATCATAATCTCTGAGTTCGGAAGGGCAAATCTCTTACCTTTGGCTCCGCCGGAAAGTAAGAAAGAACCCATACTTGCAGCCATACCAATACAGATCGTAGACACATCACATTTGATGTACTGCATGGTATCATAGATTGCAAGGCCTGCGGAAACAGAACCTCCCGGACTGTTAATGTACAAATGAATGTCTTTTTCCGGATCTTCTCCCTCTAAAAACAGTAATTGTGCGATGATGACACTTGCTGAAGCATCTGTTACTTCTTCCCCCAAAAAGATAATTCTTTCCTTTAGTAATCTGGAATAAATGTCATAAGAGCGTTCTCCACGACTCGTTTGTTCAATGACATAAGGTATTACGCTCATGCTCATGCCTCCTCTATTTTTCTATATCCTATTCTTCTACAGCGTTCTCTACTAAGAATGTCACTGCTTCTTGAACAGCCATATCTTGTTTCATTTGTTTCTTTTCGTTTTCTCCTAAGAGTTCTTTTAACTTAGCCACTTCCATTTGGTAAGTTTCTGCCATCTTAACTAATTCTGCTTCGAATTTTTCTTCTGAAATTTCGATGTTTTCAGCTTTCACGATTGCTTCCAAAACTAATCTTGTTTCAATCTTCTTGATCGCTGTCGGTCTTAATTCTTCCATCATCTTTTCTTCTGTTAAACCTGTGAATTGGAAGTATTGTTCCATAGTTAAGCCTTGTGATTGCATTCTGTAGCTCATATCTTCAAACTGTTGTCTTACCTGTGTCTCAATCATAGCTTCCGGAATGTCCATTGTAGCGTTAGCAACTGCTTTTTCTACTGCTTGATCTTCTTTTTGTCTGTTACCATCTGCAATCTTTTGTTCTTTAATTTTCGCTTTGATGTCAGCCTTGTACTCATCTAATGTATCAAATTCAGAAACTTCTGCTGCGAAATCATCGTCTAATTCAGGAAGTTCTTTCACTTTAATTTCATGTACTGTACATTTGAATGTTGCTGCTTTTCCCGCTAAATCTGCTGAATGGTATTCTTCTGGGAATGTTACATTCACTTCCACTTCTTTTTCAGCTTCTGCGCCGATTAATTGTTCTTCAAATCCAGGAATGAAAGAACCTGAACCGATTGTCAATGGATAATTTTCACCTTTTCCACCTTCAAAAGCAACACCGTCAACAAATCCTTCGAAGTCTAATACAACTTCGTCTCCGTCTTGTACTGCACGGTCAAGAACTGCAACTGTTCTTGCGTTCTTCTTTTGCTCTTCTTCTAATTTTGCATCTACTTCTTTTGCAGTTACTCTGTTAGAAACCTTGTCTACCTTTAATCCTTTATATTCACCAAGAGTTACTTCCGGTTTTGTAGCCACTTCTGCAGTAAAGATAAATGGTTTTCCTTTTTCAATCTGAACAACGTTGATTGATGGCTGAGATACGATTTCTAATTCACTCTCATCATATGCTTTTGCATATGCATCTGGAATCAATGAATTTGCTGCATCTTCATAGAAGATTCCCACACCATACATTTTTTCAATCATTGCACGTGGTACTTTTCCTTTACGGAATCCAGGTACACTGATGTTCTTTCTTTGTTTTAAATAAGCCGCTTGGATTGCTTTTTCAAATTCTTCAGCAGAAACTTCGATTGTAAGTTTTGCCATGTTTTTTTCTAATTTTTCTACTTGTAAGCTCATTACTCTTCTCCTCCTTAAATATATGTGAAAAGTCTACAGACTTATCTACATTCGCAATCATTTTGGTATTATATCACACTTAAAATCAAATATCTAGTCTTGAATTGCATCTAATCCCATGATTTTCATGATAAATTCAATGATTTGACCCTCTTCCATGGCAAACAAATTATTTTCATCTGCCTTCACTACAAACACCATTGTTTCCGGCTGAGAATATTCAGCCTCGCTTGCTGCATTCTTTAACAATTCATAGGAATTGGTCAAAAATTCATTCTGCATCTGCAGATTAATATCCTCGCCTTGATATTCCCCTTTGTTAGCCTTATCTTTTAGACGGGCTGATTCTGCAGCCAAGGATGTGGTAAATTTGTTAAAGATATCCGTAGTTTGATACTCCACCGGCACACGATACTCTTTTTTATTAATCTTCTCTGCTTCCTTTACTTCGTATTTCATAGAAGCAAAGATTTCTTTACACAATACAACGTATTTTTCTTTTACTTCCTCATCCATCTCAACACCGGTAGTAACGTTGTTTTCCACAAAAGCTCTCACGCTGTCTTCATACTGTTCCAGCAGTTCCTCAGCATCCGCATCTATGACAGCCACTGTTTCCTCCACGTCTCCCTTAAATGTCTGGTTCAGGATAGCACGCACATATTTTTGCGCATCAAAATCACGGAACATCCCAACTGCCACTATGGCAAGAAAAGTAATAGCCACCACTGCTGCAACACTCGCGCCAATTACAATTTTCTTTTTGGAATTCTGACTCATCTCTTTTTCTTTTTCGGTATCAATTATCTTACTCATAAATAATAGACTCTCCTATCTTCTTTGCTTGTTCTTCCCCTAATAATAACTCAATCAATTTTAATGCAAAGGCAATGGCAGTCCCCATACCTCGACTTGTAATGAAATACTCATCTGCTACCACCTTGTCATATACATACTCCGCTCCCAACAAAGCATCCTCAAATCCTGGATAGGACGTAGCTTTTCTTCCCTTTAACATGCCGTATTTACCAAGTACACTAGGCGCTGCACAAATTGCGGCGATATATTTTTTCTCCCGACAAAACTGTTCTAACACCTGTTTCACACCCTCATGTTCACCTAAATGAAGTGTGCCTGGCATACCTCCCGGCAGAACCACCATATCCTGTTCTGTATATGCTACTTCACCAAACAATTTATCTGCCTGTACATTAATTCCATGAGCACCATGAATCATGCGTTCTCCTGTGATTGATACGGTTGTTACATGCACTCCTGCTCTTCGAAGAAGGTCCACAACAGTCAATCCTTCAATTTCTTCAAACCCATCTGCAAGAAATACACAAACTTGTTTTTTCATCCGAAAGTCCTCCTATATCAGATTCTCTTGCAATTTTATCAGACTTAGGCAGAAATTGCAAACTTCTTTACTTTTTGGGTAAACTATATTAGTATAAACTTGAATTGGAGGAATTTTTTACCATGGAGATAGAACGTAAATACTTATTAAAAAAATTACCGGAAAACTTAGATACTTACCATCACCGCCACTTAGAGCAGGGATATCTTTGCACTGCACCTGTCGTGCGAATTCGCAAGGATGATGACCGCTATGAACTCACTTACAAATCCGGCGGCATGATGGTGCGTCAGGAATACAATCTCCTGCTTACCAAAGATTCTTACGAACATTTGAAGAAAAAGATTGACGGACGACTGATTTCGAAAAAACGTTATATGATTCCCTATGAAAAATATATGATTGAGCTGGATGTGTTTGAAAATGATTTGGCGCCACTGGTGCTTGCCGAGGTGGAGTTCGAGACAGAGGAAGAAGCCAACACTTTTACACCACCGGAGTGGTTTGGAAAAGATGTAACATTTTCAAAAGCATATCATAATAGCGTGTTGAGTCAGATCTAATCACAGAAACGGTGGCTCTTGGCTCTCCGACAAATATTGGAACGCAGAAAAAAAGGCTAGAAGCGCGGCGACAAAACTACGCTTCTATGCCTTATTTTTACTTTGTCAACTCTTCATACATTTCGTACAATTTTCTGTGAAGAACTTTCAGTTCCTCTTCCTCAAACTTATTCTCTTCCCTGTCATAAGTCATAAGTCCATTGATTTCTTCCTCAATATCGCTGGTCTGTGTATAGATTGTACTACTAAGTCCCTTTTCTAGATTCGGATAAACTTCCTCCTCCCAAAGTCTCTTATAATTTGCAGTAAGTTCTTCCTTGGTTTTGTAGTGTTTATAACCAAACTCTTTCTCACAAGCCATATGCCCCGGAATCGGAAATGCATATCCACCAAACTCTGTCAGTGCAACCACCCTGTCCTCTTGTGGTTTTACCTTGAGCTTGCGAAGGTAATTGTGAATGCTGTACATATCTCCGCCCTTCTGGTCAAACCAGCCACATGCTTCATTTACAAGTCTTGTGTCATCCAGACTTCGAATCAATTCCGTTGCTTTTGCGGCATCAAACTGTCCCCAGCCTTCGTTGAACGGAACCCAGACTGCAATACTCGGGTAATTATAAAGTTGCTCTACCATGCCTTTTAAATCTTTATAATATTGCTTTCTGCCTTCCTCATCTTTTCTTGCAAATATACCATAGTGATTGTCTTTTATCGTCCTTCCATACCAAGGGAATACATTTGTAAGATACATAACATGAAGCAGATTGTAGTTGCCACCACCGTTTGGCATATCCTGCCAAACAATCATTCCCAATTTGTCACAAAGATAATAGAAACGGTCTGGCTCAATCTTAATATGCTTTCGTATGGTGTTGTAACCTAAATCTTTTAATTTCACAATATCGTATTTCAGCGCATCTTCTGTTGGTGCAGTCATAAGACTTTCCGGCCAATAACCTTGGTCCAACACCCCATTAAAGAAAAATGGTTTGTTGTTTAGATAGAAACGAAGGATTCCCTTCTTATCTTTTCCTGTAGAAAATTTTCTCATGCCGAAATAAGAAGTGACTTTATCTTCCCCGTATGTAACTTCCAGGTCATATAAGTGGGGATTTTCCGGTGTCCATGAAACAAAATCCTTGAGTGTGAGCAATGCCTCAGCCTTTACCACATCTACAGTCGCCTCTGCAACAACCTTGCCTGCATCCAGGACTTTAACTTTGGCATTACGCAGTTCTTCCCCCGCATTACGAATACAAATTTCCACCTTCACAGCCGCCTCATCATACAGCGGCGTAATCTTTAGGGACTCTATGTACTCCTCTGCCACACTCTCAAGCCATACGGTTTTCCATATTCCACTTTGCGGTGTGTAGAACAAAGAAGACATTCCACCTTTTCGCACCAGTTTCTGTTTTCCACGTGCATGTGGTGCTTTCTCTGTCATATCTCTCACGCAAAGTGTCAGAATGTTTTCTCCATCCACGAGAACGCCTGTAATATCAAAAGAAAATGCCAAATACCCTCCCACATGGTCTCCAAGTAATTGTCCGTTTAGATAAACGCTACACTCTTGATCTACTGCTCCAAAGTGTAATAACACCCTGTCTTTCTGAAACCCTTCCGGCAATCGGAATACTTTTCGGTAATGAAGATAGTCTTCCGGCATTACTATTTTCTGCACTCCGGAAAGTGCTGTTTCCGATGAAAATGGTACTATGATTTTCCCATCGTATTCTGTCACTTCTTCTTGTCGGTTAATACAGTACTCCCATTCTCCGTTCAGGTTCAAGAAATTGTCTCTCACCATATTCGGTCTTGGATATTCCGGAAGTGGATGTTTTATATCCACCTGCTTTCCCCATCTGCTTGTTAATTGAATCATGAATCTCTCTCCTAGTTTCCTTCCTCCAGTTTTTCTGCAAGTTCCATGGCTTTCTCTACCATGACATCAATGTTGTAATATTGGTATTCTGCCAATCTTCCAAGCAAATAAAAATTAGGAATCTGTGATACTTCTTCTTTATACTTTGCATACAATGTATGATTTTCTTCATTTGCAATGGAATAGTATGGAATCTGACCTTCTTCGCCTGTATATGCACCCGGATACTCTTTGGAAATGGTTGTCCCACTGCATTTCTGCCCTGTCAGATATTTATACTCCGTAATTCGGGTATAATCTTGGTCCACTGTATAATTTACCACAGCATGTCCCTGATAATCGTCCTGCTCATAATGTTCAAAATCGAAGTGCAGTGTGCGATAAGGAAGCCTTCCATATTTGCAATCAAGGAACTCATCAATCGGTCCTGTAAAAATCACCGCTCCGTTAAATTCTTCGTCTTTGTAATACACTTTATTATCAACGATAGAAAGCACTTCCTTCGCTTCCACGCTCAGTTCCACTGTAATATTTTCATGGTTCACCATCTTTTCAAACATTGGTGTAAACCCATGAAGTGGTACTCCCTGATATTTGTCAGCAAAGTAACCATTGTCGTAGGAAATATTCACCGGAACACGGGCTGTCACTGCCGGGTCAATCTCTTCCGGTTTTTTTCCCCACTGCTTCATGGTGTAATAGACATAAATGTTGTCATATACAAACTTTCCAATCATTTTCAAATCGTCATCTTCGTGATTCATCAAATCCAAAATCGGCACTTTGGTACCCCTACCATAGATGGAAACCAATTTTTCCTCTAAAGCAGTTCCTCTTTCTTCGCCATACACAGCCTTCAAGGTATGCAGATTAAATGGTACCGGCACATATTTTCCATGTACATTTGCTACCACCTCATGATGAAAATGATACCAGTCAGTAAAACGAGAAAGATACTCAAATACCTTTTCTCTTCCGGTATGGAAAATATGTGGACCATAAACATGAATAAGTACACCATGCTCGTCCTTTTCATCATAGCAGTTTCCTGCGATGTGATTTTTCTTCTCCAAAATCAATACCTTTTTACCCTGTTTTTCTGCAAGTTCCCTTGCTGCAACACAACCTGCTGTGCCTGCTCCTACTACAATTACATCAAACATATTCTCACCTTTATTCTTCATATTTTTCCTGCCCGATTTTTACATTCACATATTTTACATAGATTTCAAATGCCGCCGGTATCGGGTACTCCGCCTGTATCTCTTCCGGATGTATAAATAGCATCTTCTCCGTACACGATTTTTCCAGTTCATCCACGCGAATTTGATAACCAATCATCTGCCACTCCACATGACTGAAAATATGCTTTCCATCCTCCAATTTCTGAATTCGAAGTGGTGACAACCCAATCTGCTTGCTATACTTGATTGCCTCATCCTCTGTCAGATGTCCTTCCACATTTGGAAGTTCATAAAGTCCTGCCAGCAATCCCTTTGCCGGTCTCTTTTTAATTGCCACATGGTCACCGTCTTGGAAAATAAATACGGTCTTTTTTTCAATACGGCGTTCCTTGGCTTTGCTTTTTACCGGAAGTTCCAGTTCAATCCCCTGTTCATGTGCTTGACATAAATGTGCCAACGGACATTCGTTGCATTTCGGTGTTCCGTTTGGTACGCAGACAATGGCTCCAAGTTCTATGAGACCCTGATTGAAATCACTTGCCCCATCAGCCGGAATGAGTTCCTCCAGTTCTTTCTCCACTCGTTCTCTAACGGTGGCCTTCATAATATCTTCATAACTTGCTGTCAACCTTGAGATGACACGAAGCACATTGCCATCCACTGCCGGTTTTGGAATCCCAAATGCAAAGGAAGAAATCGCCCCTGCCGTATAATTTCCAATTCCTGTAAGCCCTCTGATTTCCTCATAGGTTTGTGGAAATGCGCCATTATAATCTATCATCACCTGCCGTGCTGCTTTCTGCATATTGCGAACTCGGTTATAATATCCCAGTCCTTCCCACATTTTAAGAAGTATATCTTCCTCCGCTTCAGCCAAATCTTGAATGGTTGGAAATGCATTTAAAAACCTTGCATAATACGGCTTCACAGCTTCTACTCTGGTTTGCTGCAACATAATCTCAGAAACCCATACCTTATAAGCACTGATGTCATTCCTCCAAGGCAAATCTCTTTTCTGTTTTTGATACCACTCTATAAGCGGCTCTGCCATCTCTTTTAAATTCTCGTTTCGGAATACAACCGGCACCTCTTTTTCGAGTTCAATGCTATCTTTTGTAACTTTACAATCATATGCTAAAATTCTTACGCCCTGCTCCTGTGCATTTCGTAGCGCATCGCCAAACGTTGCATGGGTCTGCATATTCGGTGTGAAATACTTCACACCCTTCATCTGAATCACAAAGAACACGTAAGCCTCATATCCATCTTTCACCGCTTCGCAAAGCTCATTCAGGTGTTTCACACCTCGCTCCGTCGGTGCATCTGGAAACTTCACCACTCCATCATGCTCTAGTGTTACGCCCTTGACCTCAATAAAAATCTTGCGGTCACCTTCTTCTATATACAAATCAAACCGCGATTGCTTATAAGTGGTCTCCGGTCTTATTAGAGTAGCATTTGGAAATAGATTCCCGTTGCGTATCCACTCTTCTACCACCTTGTTTGGAATCTGGGAATCCATGTTTATCATACGTTTCCCTTTCTTCACTCCAATCAAATCCCACTGAGTCTTGCGCTCCGGGTTGTCAGATTTCTGTACATATACAGTTGCCCCTGGTGTAAGTAATTCCGCACACCGCCCGGTATTCTTCACATGGACGGTTTCTTTCTGTCCCGCAATTTCCACATATGCAATAAATCGATTTGGGCGTTCCAAAAATCTGCCTGCTTCTATTCTTTCATATTTCATTTAAACGCCCTCCTCTCATCATTTTTCTATAATTATACTATAGATTTTCATCTTCTGCACTGGAAATTTTGGATATAAAAAATCGCCAGACTCAAAAGCCTGACGATTCTTTCAGTGTTTCAAATTATAATACTTTCGCTAAAAAGTCTTGAAGCCTTGGGTCCTGTGGATTCCCAAAGAACTCTTCCGGTGTGTTACATTCTTTGATGATCCCTTCATCAATAAAGATAACTCTGTCAGCAACCTCTTTTGCAAATCCCATCTCGTGTGTTACCACTACCATGGTCATGCCGTCTTTCGCAAGCTTTTGCATAATTTCAAGAACTTCTCCAACCATCTCAGGGTCCAACGCAGAAGTTGGCTCATCAAAAAGCATCACTTCCGGTTCCATTGCCAAAGAACGCACAATGGCGATTCTCTGCTTCTGACCCCCGGAAAGCTGTGACGGATAGGCATTTGCCTTATCTGTCAAACCAACCATCTCCAGAAGTTCCATTCCCTTCTTCTCTGCTTCCTCTTTGCTTTTCTTTAAAAGCTTCATCGGAGCCAATGTAATATTCTCTAAAATGGTCTTATGTGGGAACAGGTTAAAGTGTTGGAATACCATTCCCATCTTTTGACGATGTTTGTCAATGTCTGTGTTTTTGTCTGTAATATCTACGCCTTCAAAGAAGATCTGACCACTAGTCGGAACCTCAAGCAAGTTCAAAGAACGCAAGTATGTTGATTTCCCGGAACCGGATGGTCCTACAATTACAACAACCTCTCCCTTGCGGATTTCATCGCTGATACCACATAATACGTGAAGGTCATCGTTAAAAGTTTTTCGCAAATCATTTACACGAATTAATACATCTCCATTAGTGATCACTGTTTCTCAGCCTCCTTTCAAGCGCATTTACCAACTTGGTAAAAATCATTACCAAAACAAGATAAATAGCTGCTACTGCAAGAAGCGGCATAAATGCATTGTATGTTCTGCTTCGAATAATATCTCCACCCTTTGTCAAATCCTGCAATGCAATATAACCGGATACAGATGTTTCTTTTAATAATACGATAAATTCGTTACCAAGCGCCGGAAGTACATTTTTAAATGCCTGTGGCATAATGATATAAATCATGGTCTGTGCATAATTGAATCCTAAGCTTCGTCCCGCCTCAAACTGTCCTTTATCGATAGACATAATACCGGAACGGAAAATCTCTGCAACGTAGGCTCCTGAATTAATACCAAATGCCAGAACCGCTACCACAACTTTGCTAATGTCTACGCTTCCGAAAATAACGAAGTAAATAATCAAAAGTTGTACTACTACAGGAGTCCCTCGAATGATTGTCAAATACAACTGACAAATTGCATTTAAAACTTTGAGTTTTCCTGTTTTATCATGTGTGGAACGCACAATGGCAATTAAAAGCCCAAGTACGATTCCCATAAGCACTGCAAAAAATGTAACCTGCAGTGTGACACCAAGTCCATCCCAGATGTATTTCCAACGGTCCTCCGAGATAAAATTGGTTATAAACTTATCTTTAAAATCAGCCATTATTTTTCTCCACCGATATATTTATCGATAATCTTGTCAAATGTGCCGTCTTCTTTTAATTCAGCGATTGCATCGTTTACTTTCTCAACAAGTTCGCTGTCTTTCTTGAAGCAAAGAGCGTATTCTTCTTCTACATATTCTGTTTCAAGAATCTTAAGACCTTCTGTTTCTTTTACAAATGTTTGTGCAGGTTGGTCATCAATGATAACTGCATCGATTTTTCCTTGTTGAAGAGCCTGAACTGCTTCAAATCCTTTGTTGTAACGTTCGATGTTTTCATCGCCGTAATCGTCTGTTGCATAGATATCACCGGTTGTTCCTTGTTGAACACCAATTTTCTTTCCTGCCAAATCATCTGGACCTGCAATTTCTGTATTGCCTTCAGCTACGATGATTACCTGACGTCCTGTGTAGTATGTGTCAGAGAAATCTACTTCTTTCATTCTGTCTTCTGTCACTGTCATACCTGCTGCACCAAAATCAGCTTTACCACTTTGTACTGCCGGAATGATAGAGTCGAATGCCATATCTTCGATTTTTAATTCCATACCAAGTTTTTCAGCGATTGCTGCTGCAAATTCTGCATCGATACCAACGATTTCTTCACCTTCGTAGAATTCGTATGGTGGGAATTCCGCATTTGTTGCCATAACTAATGTGTTGTCTTCTTTGCTTCCACATGCTGCCATTGCAAATACACATACTGAAGCAGTTAAAATTGCTAATAATTTTTTCATTGTTTTTTCCTCCTAATATCTCTCTTTGAATCTTGCATAAAAATTCAATCATGGGTTTAATTCTACTACATATCCTTGAAATGTCAAGTATTTATTCATGCATATTAATGTATATTATGCAAAAATCCCACTAATCAAAAAATACCCCAATACTAAAACTCCAAGTACAATTCGGTAATAACCAAATACCTTGAAATCATTCTTCTTAATATATCCCATCAGGAACTTAATCGCAAGTACGGATACGAAGAATGCAACTACACAACCCACAATTAACATAGCCGCTTCCATACCGGTGAATCCGCCACCTTCCATGACGAATTTCAGGATTTTCAATCCGCTGGCGCCAAACATAACCGGAATTGCAAGGAAAAATGTAAATTCTGCCGCCACGTATCTGGAAACTCCAATTAACAAGGCTCCAAGAATGGTTGCTCCTGAGCGAGACGTTCCCGGAATCAGCGATAACACTTGGAATGCACCAATAATAAGCGCCGTCTGATAAGAGAGCTCTGAAAGTTTTGTAACCTTTTCAATATTTCCTCTGTTCCAATTTTCCACAAGAATAAACAGTACACCATAAACAACCAACATCAACGAAACTACAATATAATTATGTAGATGTGCTTCCATCCAATCATCGAAAAGAATTCCCAAAACAGCTGCCGGAATACATGCAACAACCACCTTCATCCATAACTGAATGGTCTCCACCTGTTCCTTTCTTGACTTCTTCTTTGAAAACGGATTCAACTTGTTGAAATATAGTACAACAACTGCCAGAATTGCCCCAAGTTGAACAACCACATTAAACATTTCTTTAAACGCTTCGCTAGCCCCCAATTTTACAAATTCATCCACCAAAATCAGATGACCTGTGCTACTGATTGGTAACCACTCTGTAATCCCCTCCACAATTCCTAAAAGAATCACTTTTAACATTTCTAACATAATTTTATTTCCCTCCTATTGTAATACAAATTTTTCGATGGCTTTTGCCACGCCATCTTCATCATTCGTTGCTGTGATATAATCGGCAATCTCTTTTACCTCGGGATGCCCGTTTTTCATGGCCACTCCAAAGCCGACTGTCTTTAACATTTCAAAATCATTCATGCCATCTCCACATGCCATAATTTCTTCTCGTTTTATGCCCAGCATCTCACCAAGCCGCAAAAGCCCTTTGCCTTTGTCGGTTCCCTCTTTATTGATTTCCCAGTTGTTCCCAAAAGAACTTGCTATGACAACTCCTGGTATTTCACTCAAACGACGGTATGCATCTCGTTTATCCTCTGCACTTTTGAATATGCCATGTACTTTGTCTACCGACGAGTGCTTTTCATACAATGTTTCCTTAATGTCCTCCACCTGAATGCGAGTACTTAAAATATACTCCGCCATACTAGGATGTGGAAAATAATCATAAGCGTGTTGCAATTCTGCCCTTCTCGCATAACTTTTACCGTCGATAAAAATTTCCAGAACCGCATCATAATCATTGATAATGTCAATCAACCGTTCTGCCGTTTCCATAGAAAGCATACTTTCACAAAGCACATTCCCCGTAGATAGTTCCAATACCCTGGCCCCATTAGATGTAACGGCATATTTCATTCCCGGTATCTCCAACACTTCTTGGGGCACTCCAGAAATCGGTCTTCCTGTGGAAACCAACACCTCAACCCCCTGTGCAAGAGCCTTTTCCAAAACCTTCCGTGTATAAGAAGTCAATTTCTTCTCTGTGGTGAGCAATGTTCCATCTAAATCCAGTCCCACCATTTTGATTTTATGGTTCATATGTGGTTAATTCCTTTTCTTTTTTTGTAAATCGGAATAATTTAGTGCTAATCTTATCCTTATTCCGTTCATAAGCTTCCATACCGTATGCACGCATTGCTTCCAATTGTTCTTGATTACTTGCAGGAACAAATAAAACCATATCCTTGGCCGGAACCATAATTACAATATCGTCCTGAAGTTTATCCACACATACGGACCAAATGTGTTTAAAACACAGTGAGCTGGCTTCATGGTGACCGTCTGCGATAATTCCAAACCCACCATACAGGGTGTTGGAAATCACGAATTTTACATCTCTTGCCAAGTTCTCGCAAGCGATTCGGTAGATTTCTTCCATGTCAGTATTCGGCGGAAGCATATTATCCTTTATGATTTCATATGTGTCTTCTCCACGTTCAATTACAAAAATAATCATCAAATCTCCCACAAAGGATATAATGGGGGTATCCTTAGGAGAAATATACTTTCCATTCAACGCCTTATAATCCACCAAACTTTCCTTGACCCAAGGATAAATCTTGTCTTTTATATTCTCAAACAAATAGTGTTGTTCCTCATATTTTTTCATATTTTTTCCTCTTTTTGTTTATACTATTACGGTGATTATATCAAAATTTGCTTCATTGCGCAATTTATAGTATAATCTACGAAAAAGGTAGAATCAAGCGAAAGGATTTTTTATGATTTTTAGAAACAAAAAATATATGATGTGCTATCTTTCTTTTGCACTTATAATCGCTCTCCTATTTGGTGTGATAACGCCTGCATATGCCACGGATACCGTAGACTCTTTGGAACAGTCAACCTCTGATTTGGAAAATGAGCTCACCGGGCTAAACAATAAATTAGATGAATTAAGCAAAGAAGTTTCTTCCATCTCCAAGCAAATCAAAAATACGACTACGCGAATTGAAGATGCGAAGGCGGAACTGGCCATCGCAAAAGGTGAAGAAGAAGCCCAATATGCAGCTATGAAATCACGAATTCAATATATGTATGAAAATGGAAATACCGATCTATTAGAAAGCTTATTGACTTCAGCTAGCATGGCCGATTTCCTTTACCGAGCCGAAATGTTTTCCTCCATTCAAGAGTATGACCGAAAGGCGCTTCAGAAATTTAAAAATACAAGAGAGTCTATCGCGGAACGAGAGGCCGAGTTGGCACAAGAACAGAAAAATTTAATTGCACTAAAAGACAATTTGAACGAAAAAGAAAAGGCGATTTCCAGCCAAATTAGTGCAACCTCAAGCCAACTGACAAATTATAAAGAAAAACTCAAGAAAGCAAAGGAGGATGCAAAAAAAGCTGAGGAAGCCTTAAAGCAACAGGTGAAACCGATTACACCTTCCAAACCCACATCTGGAAGTTCCGGTTCCTTTAGGCCGAATATCGACACCACACCAAGTGCCTCCGACATCGAAATCTTCGCCGCACTGATTGAGTGTGAAGCAGGAAGTTCAAACTACGAGGGAATGTTGGCAGTCGCCTCTGTTGTGGTGAATCGCATGAAACACTCTCGCTATCCCGACACATTACGCGGGGTTATCTATCAATCCGGACAATTTCCACCTGCAACAAATGGAAAGGTAGACCGTGTGTTGGAACGAGGAATCAAAGATTCCTGCCTCCAAGTTGCACAAGAAGCACTCGCAGGCAAGAATAACGTGGGAGATTGCCTCAGTTTCCGTGCTGCAAGCAGCGGATATGAAGGAACCATTATTGGCTCCAATGTATTCTTTTAAAGTATAAATCAAGGAGCCTTGAATCATAAGATTCAAGACTCCTGTTTTTGTAGTATCTACTTTATTTATAATCAATTCCCACAAGGAACAGTCCGTGAGCTGGCGCCGTCACTCCTGCCGCCTTACGATCTTTTGCTTCTAATATTTCTTTCACTTTTTCCGGCTCATAGAAGCCTCTTCCGACCCTTATGAGAGTTCCAACAATGATGCGTACCATATTGTAGAGAAATCCATTGCCTGTAATGCGGATTGTAATCTCATCCCCATTTTGTAGGATATCCAGCTCTGTAATCCTTCGCACGGTATCTTCCACATCCGTCCTCACATTACAAAAACTGACAAAATCATGCTCTCCTACAAGGTACTCTGCTGCCTTGCGCATCTTATCCAAATCCAACTCGTATGAGACAAAATAGTTGGTCAAACGCTTGGTTGGAACAGGAATTCTCGTATTGATAATATGATACTCATAGGTCTTACTGCAATCGCAGTACCTTGGGTGAAAATCCAGAGGGACCTCCTCAGACTTTGTAACCACAATATCCTCCGGTAGCCGCTGATTCAATGCCATTGCAATTCGGTCCGCCGGTATGGTGGTCTCCGTATCAAATACGGCCACATTTCCAAGTGCATGTACCCCCGAATCCGTGCGGCTGGCACCAATCACCAGTATGGCTTCCCCTGTTAATTTTTGTAATGCCTTATTGAGCACCTCTTCTACTGTAATGCCATTTGGCTGAACCTGCCATCCACAATAATTTGTTCCATCATAAGAAATGGTTAATTTTATTCGTTTCATACATACTTTCCTCCAAAAAGGGACAGGGCAAATCTCATTTTGGGACGTAGTCAAATCGAATTTTGCTACGTCCCAAAATAAGCTGCTACTACTACATATACAATGGTAATCCCATATGCCACATAATCTTTCCCCGTGTAAACCAACGGTTTCATCTTTGTACGCCCATCGCCACCACGATAACATCTGGCCTCCATTGCCATAGCCAAATCGTTGGCACGTCGGAACGCCGACACAAAAAGGGGAACCAGAATCGGAATCATAGCTTTCGCCTTTTGTATGATATTTCCGCTCTCCAAGTCTGCTCCTCTTGCCAACTGAGCCTTCATAATCTTATCCGTTTCTTCCAATAAGATTGGTATAAATCGAAGTGCAATAGACATCATCATTGCAATCTCATGTATCGGAACCTTAATCTTTTGCAAAGGTTTCAATAAACTTTCAATTCCATCCGTCAGTGCATTTGGCGTAGTTGTAAATGTCATAATTGATGATCCAAGAATCAAATAAATAAGACGAATGGCCATAAACACTGCTGTCCGAAGTCCTTCAGTTGTAATCTGAAAAACCCAGAATTCTACTAACACATGCCCTGTTTTGTTTAAAAACAAGTTAAACAAAACGGTAATCATCAGCAACATAATAATCGGTTTTAACCCTCTAACAATAAATTTGAATGGCACTTTGGATGTGCGAATCACGCATATTAAAAATACAGTCGCCACCACATACCCTAAAATGTTATCAAACAAAAACAAGGATATTAAGTAAAGTAGTGTACACATGATTTTGACTCTTGGGTCCAAGCGATGCAATTTACTGTTCGAAGGATAATATTGTCCAATTGTAATATCTCTAATCATATTCTTTCTATTCCTCTATAGCACCATAGCAATTTCAGATGCAGCTTCACTAATTGTAGTTGCATCCACATTGACAGGTACCCCTTTTGCCGCAAGTGCATGCATGATATAAGTCACCTGCGGTGCCGCAAGCCCTACCTTTTCCAGTTCTTTGTACTGAGCAAACACCTCTTTTGGTGTTCCATCATACATCTTGCTTCCTCGATTCATCACAACAATACGGTCCACATATTTGGCAATGTCTTCCATACTGTGTGAAACTAAAATAACGGTCAGATTCCCCTCTTTTTGAAGATATGCAATCTGATCTAAAATCTCATCTCTTCCTTTTGGGTCAAGACCTGCTGTCGGTTCATCCAACACCAATACTTTTGGTTTCATAGCAAGGACTCCTGCAATGGCCACTCGACGTTTCTGTCCACCTGACAAATTAAAAGGAGAACTTTCATAGTACTTTTCTGGGAGACCTACCAACTGCAGCGCTTCCAATGCACGCTCCTTACACGCCTCCTCAGACAAACCTTGATTCTTTGGCCCAAAACAAACGTCAGATAATACATCCACTTCAAACAGTTGATGCTCTGGGTATTGGAATACAAGACCTACATTGTTTCGAAGTTCACGCAGATTGTACTTTTCTGCATAGATATTCTCACCTTTATAATAAAGCACACCACTTGTAGCCTTCATCAGCCCGTTCAAATGTTGAATCATAGTAGATTTGCCGGAACCCGTATGGCCAATCACTCCAATGAACTGTCCCTCATAAATATCCAGGTCAATGTCCTTCAATGCTTTTCTCTCATACGCCGTATCCGGACTGTATACATAGTTAATATTCTCCAATTTTAAAATAGGAGCATCTGCTCTGTGAATCCCTTCAAACTTTGTTTCTTCACCGGTCAATGCTTTTTTAACCTGCATCGTTTTCATTCCACATGCCTCTAAAGCCGCCACCAATTCATCCACTGTCAAGATTCCATCCGGAATTGCAAAACCTTTTTGCTTTAATTTATAGGCAAGAAGTGTAACCTGAGGCACATCCAAACGATATTTTTTAAGAAGTTCTACCTGACTGAAAATCTCCTTGGTGCTACCGTCCATCACCACATGACCTTTATCCATCACAATTACACGATCAGCCCCAATTACCTCTTCCATGTAGTGGGTAATCAGAATCACCGTTACTTTTTCTCTTTTGCGAAGTTCCTCCACTGTACGGAGTACTTCTTTTCTTCCGTTTGGGTCAAGCATGGCTGTCGGTTCGTCCAGTACAATACATTTTGGACGCATTGCAACTACACCTGCAATTGCAACACGTTGCTTTTGGCCACCCGACAACTTATTTGGAGAATGATGTCTGTATTCGATCATTCCAACTGATTTCAGACTCTGTTCCACCCGTTCCCAAATCTCTTCCGTCGGTACACCTAGATTCTCAGGGCCAAATCCCACATCCTCTTCTACCACCGTTCCGATAATCTGATTGTCCGGATTCTGAAAAACCATTCCCGCGGTCTGTCTCACATCCCAAATATTTTCCTCTTCGCTGGTATTCTTGCCATCCACCCACATGGTTCCTTCTGTCGGAGCCAAAATAGCATTCATATGCTTTGCAAGAGTGGATTTCCCGGAACCATTATGACCCAAAATCGCTATAAACTGTCCCGGTTCTATATCAAGATTCACCTCGTCTATGGCACGATGTGAACCAATGATGTTGCCTTCTTCATCACGTTTCTCATATTCAAATATCAAATTCTCTGTTTTAATCATGCTCATGGACGTCCTCTTTCCTTGGGAAATGTATCTTTCTATCGCGTTATATTTTACTTCATATGCAAATCATTTGCAAGCCACTAAAGTTAAAAGCTGGCTTGTTGACAAACTTACCTGTTAAATATAAAATATGAAAAAGTAATATTTATATACAGAAAGGAATTTTTATGATGGCAAATCCAATTATAACATTTGAAATGGAAAACGGAGATGTGATGAAAGCGGAATTATATCCTGAAATCGCTCCAAATACAGTAAACAACTTTATCTCATTAGTAAAAAACGGCTTTTATAATGGCCTTATTTTCCACCGTGTAATTCGAGGCTTTATGATTCAAGGCGGATGCCCACAAGGCACAGGAATGGGCGGTGCTGGATACCAGATCAAAGGAGAATTTCTCCAAAATGGATTCCCTAACACATTGAAGCACGAACCAGGCGTACTTTCTATGGCACGTGCAATGCACCCAGATTCAGCAGGTTCACAATTCTTTATTATGCATGAGACCTCACCACACTTAGATGGCTCTTATGCTGCATTCGGTAAAATCATCGAAGGTATGGATGTGGTAAATAAGATTGCAGAAACTGCAACTGATTTCAGAGACAGACCACTGCAAGATCAAGTAATGAAAGCGGTAACTGTGGATACACAAGGTGTTGAATATCCAGAACCGGAAAAATGCTAATATTCAAAGAATTTAACTACTCTATGTTACATTAAAAAAGTGTGCTAAGCACACTTTTTTTGTTTTCGAGATTCTACTCCAATCCCAATATCTGTCCCAGCACTTCGATAACAATCTCATTGGTACAAGCCTTCGTATACCCTAGCATATGAAGGGATATCTCGTCCTGCTTTTGTGCTTCCGTTAAACTGTCATTATGTTTCGTCTCATCAATCAGTTTGATGAGCTGAGGTGTCATTTCCTCATACATCTCTATTGTGGTCTCGGACACTAGTTTTCTCAGTTCTTCTTTTGTTCTAGGTATCATTCCAAATTCCTCACTTTAAAATCTCTCTGCGCTTCACGTTGCTGGTCCTTCTTAGCAATATCGTCCCGCTTATCATATAGTTTCTTACCTTTTGCCAGCCCAATCTCCACTTTTACTAGGCTCCCTTTAAAGTACACCTTCAGTGGAACCACCGACATTCCCTTTTCCTTCACCTTACCAAGCATTTTATTTATCTCTGACTTATGAAGTAATAGTTTTTTTACACGCAAAGGATCTTTATTAAAAATATTTCCCTTTTCATACGGGCTGACATGCATACCATAGATAAATACTTCCCCGTTTTCAATTCGGATGAAAGATTCTTTGATACTACATTTTCCCATACGAAGCGACTTTACCTCCGTTCCATGAAGGGCAATCCCCGCTTCATAGGTATCCAAGATAAAAAAGTCATGATATGCTTTTTTATTATTTGCAATTAATTTTGTTGACTCTTTTGACATGATTGCCTATCCCTTTCTATGCAAATTCGAAATCAATGGTTCGCTGCAAATAGTCTGTGCCTATCACGCGAACCCGCACGGTCTGGCCAAGCTTATAGGTTTTCCCTGTATGCTCGCCTACCATCTCGTAGTTCTCCTCTATATAATTATAATGGTCATCATACATATTTGTCACGTGAATAAGTCCCTCAATCGTATTCGGAAGTTCGACATAAACTCCCCATTTTGTGACACCGGAAATCACACCTTCGAATTCCTCTCCCAGATGTTCTTCCATATATTCCACTTTCTTGAGTTTGATCGTTTCACGTTCTGCCTCCTCTGCCAAACGCTCACGCTGACTGGAGTTCTTGGAAACTTCCGTCAAAATACTCTCGTAGTGACGGATTTTTTCCTCAGTCATTCTACCCCGCAGATTATCCTTAATAATACGATGAATCTGTAAATCCGGATACCTTCTAATTGGTGACGTAAAATGACAATAATAGGAAGCCGCCAAACCAAAATGTCCCGTGTTTTCCGGTGTGTACTTGGCCTGCTTCATGGAGCGAAGAGCCAAACGGCTGATTAGCATTTCCTCGCTTGTCCCTTCCACCTTTGCAAGGAGCTTTTGAATCTCCTTTGGTCGCACTTCTTTATTTGCAATATGCATGGAATGGCCAAAGTTATGAATAAATGTTGCCAATTTTTTAATCTTGTCCTCGTCTGGAATCTCGTGGGTACGATAGACAAAAGGAATCTCCTGCCAAAAATAATCTTCTGCCACTGTCTCATTTGCAAGTAACATAAAATCTTCGATAATCTTGGTCGCTACATTTCTGTCATATGGTTTAATTTCGATTGGCGTTCCTTCTTTATCTAGTACCATCTTAGTTTCAGGAAAATCAAAATCAATGGATCCCCGCTGTTTTCGTTTTGCACGCAGAATCCCCGCCAGTTCTTCCATAAGTTCAAACATAGGCACAAATTCCTTGTACTCTTCTATTTCCTGGGCATCCTTGTCTTCCAGAATCTTCTTCACGCTAGTGTAGGACATACGCCTATCTATACGCACAACAGTCTCTGCAATCTTGTGGTCAATTACATTACCTTTTGCGTTGATTGTCATGATACAGCTTAACGCCAATCGGTCTACACCGGCATTCAAAGAACAAATGCCGTTTGAGAGAGTGTGTGGCAGCATTGGAATCACACGGTCCACCAAATACACGCTGGTTCCCCGTTTGTATGCCTCTCGATCAAGAGCACTTCCTTCTTGCACATAGTTGGTTACATCTGCAATATGCACCCCAAGTTTATACCCAGCACCTTCTCTAGAAATGCTAATGGCGTCATCTAAGTCTTTTGCATCCTCTCCATCAATAGTAACCATCTGCCAATCACGGATGTCCATACGCCCTGCCATATCTGCAGTACTCACATCTTTCGCCACACGTTCCGCCTGGTTTAGCACTTTTTCCGGAAATGCAGTAGGCAAATCATACCCCTTCACAATGGATAAAATGTCTACTCCCGGATCATTCACATGTCCGATAATCTCCACTATTTTGCCTTCCGGTTTTTTATCGTCCCCACCGTATTTGGTGAGTTCTACAACCACCTTGTGCCCTGTAACAGCCCCCTTGGAGCGTTCCAGCGGGACAAATATATCCTTTACAATTTTTTGATTATCCGGAATCACAAAACCAAAATTTTTACTCTTTTCAAAATAGCCTACAATCCTTGTGGTGCCATGAGACAGGATTCTTACAACTCTTCCTTCTTTGCGCTTTCCGGCTGGTGTCGCCTTGATTACAACCTCCACCTGGTCGTTGTGAAAGGCACCATTTATATCATCTTCTCCTATGAAAATATCCTCTGGTTCCCCATCAATTGTAACAAAACCAAAGCCTCTCATATGAGCTGTAAATGTACCGATGAGTGGCTTGTCTTCATTTTTGGTATACTTCCCTTTTGCAGAAAGACGCACTTTACCTTCTGCTTCTAAAGCATCCATGACCTTTTTCAATTCGTTTCTTTGTTCCTTTGGAACCTGCAATAGAATGGCAAGTTCTTTTAATTTCATCGGCACGTAGAATTCGTCACAGATAAATTCATAAATCATCTGTTTTCGCTGTTCAAATATCTGATCCATTCTATCCTTTTCCTTTCTCAGTTTCCATATAGTATGTCCAAAGAAACCCCATTTATTTTATCAGTCGTTGTATTCTCTTGCTTTCATCCGTTCCGGCTACCTTTAAAAGTTCAAACAAAAGGGACTCATAGGTAGTCACAATTGCGCCTTCCTGAAGCATTCTCTTAATTGCAATCTCTTTGTCATTTGGTTTTCTACTGGAAATACAATCCTCCACTACCACCGGTACATAGCCGGCTTCCAATAAGTCTATGATCGTCTGTAACACACAAATATGAGCCTCAATCCCGCAAACAACCACAAACTTCTTGTCCCTTATCTGCTCTTTTACAGAATCAAATGCCGTAAATGAGATTTTATCTATATAATCATCACTTTCCATGGCATCTCGGATTTCCTGTACAGTAATTCCTAATCCTTTTGTGTACTGCTGGGTCACAATCATCGGAACTCCAAGGTGTTTCAGCCCTGCAAGTAAAATAGAGGAATTCTGTATCAATCTCTCCTTTTCATCCATCACCGGAACCAATTTCTCTTGATAATCAATTACGAGTGCTACTGTATTTTCTCTTTCAATTCTCATAAATATTCTCCTTTTTTATGACGCTAGTTCATCTCTAACACCACCGGACAATGATCTGAACCCATTACTTCTGTCAGAATCTTTGCATCCACAAGCCTGTCTTTTAAACATTCCGATACGCAGAAATAGTCTATTCTCCACCCTGCATTCTTCGCCCTTGCACTGAACCGATAGGACCACCAAGAATAAATATTTTCCATATCCGGATAGAAATAACGGAATGTATCAACAAATCCGGCTTCCAGTAATTCTGTGAATTTCTGTCTCTCCTCATCCGTAAATCCTGCATTCTTCCGATTTGTTTTCGGATTCTTAAGGTCAATCTCCTGATGAGCCACGTTCAAGTCACCGCAGAAAATTACCGGCTTCGCCTCTTCCAGTTTTTTTAGATATGCCAGGAAAGCCGTTTCCCATTCCATACGATACGGAAGCCTTGCAAGTTCATTTTGCGAATTTGGAGTATAGACTGTAATAAAATAGAACTCATCAAACTCCAATGTAATTACACGTCCTTCCTTGTCATGCTCCTCTGCACCAATTCCATATTGTACGGAAAGCGGTTCTTTCTTGGTGAAAATAGCAGTTCCGGAATACCCTTTCTTCTCTGCGTAATTCCAATACTGATAATAGCCTTCTAATTCCAAATCTAACTGGCCTTCCTGCAACTTGCTCTCTTGAATGCAAAATATATCTGCATCAGCTTCCTTAAAAAATTCCAGAAAGCCTTTTTGCACACATGCACGAATCCCATTTACATTCCATGAAATAAACTTCATCTGTTTTTCCTCTATTTCTCTAAAATCTTCTTAATCTCTGACATGAATGTATTCACATCCTTGAACTCACGATAGATGGATGCAAACCTTACATATGCAACCTCATGAAGTTCTTTTAATTTATCCATTACAATTTCCCCAACCACACTTGTCGGAATCTCTTTTTCTTCCCTATTAAAAATCTCTGTTTCGATATCATCAATGGTACGCTGAATCTCTCCTGCAGAAATAGGTAGTTTATAACACGCTCTTAATATTCCCGATTCAATCTTGGAACGGTCATACTGCTGTCTTGTATCATCCTTTTTAATTATCATTACTGGTATGGTCTCTACTTTTTCATAAGTTGTAAAACGTTTTCCACATTCGTCACAACAGCGTCTTCTACGTATAGAACTATTATCCTCCGCCGGTCTGGAATCAATTACTCTTGTATCAGTTTTCCCACAATATGGACATTTCATCTTATCTTGCCTCCCTATGCCTTATTTTGGCTTTTTGCTCTATGCCCATTCTAGCAGATTGCACCTAGTCTTTGCAACTTTTCAGGAACTTTTCTTCACAGATTTCCACCATAATAATATCCGGACCTATCTTCTTTACACACTCAAAAGGAATAATGTATTCTGACTCCGAACCAAAAAGTCCGCAAAACTTTCCTACTGCCGGTACCACCAGTGCCTGAATGCAACCCTCGCATTCATCAAACACCAAATCTACTACACAGCCTAGCCGCTTACAATCACACATATTAATTACTTCCTTTTCCCGCATCTCACACAATCGCATCTCTTCACCTGAATTCTTTCTTATATTTAAGATATTCCTCTGTTTGCTATTTGGTGACAAATCACTTATAATGTGCTAAGAGTTTATTATGATACAAAATTACAATCAAACAATGCACGAGAGGAGAACCAATCATGAGCGACATCTATGTAAGCAAAGAACTCTATACCACTGCGCCAACAGATGGCAACCGCCTTCCAAAGGAAATGGCTGTTTATAAATTATTAGACAAACTAAATATTCCATATGAGAGAATCGACCACGACCATGCAGACACCATGGAGGCATGTGAATTAATTGACCAAAAACTAGGCGTAACCATGTGTAAAAATCTTTTTCTCCGCAATCAACAAAAAACAACCTTTTTCCTGCTTTTGATTCCCGGAGACAAAAAATTCATGACCAAGGATTTGTCCAAGCAACTGGGAATCTCCAGACTTTCTTTTGCAGAACCAGAATACATGGAAAAGTACCTAAATATCACACCTGGCTCTGTTAGTGTGTTAGGTCTCATGAACGACTTGGATTGGGATGTGGATTTGCTAATCGATAAAGATATCATCGATGCAGAATATATTGGATGCCATCCTTGCATCAATACTTCTAGTTTAAAAATTAAGACATCAGATATTTTAAAGAAATTCTTGAAACATACAGGACATGGATATACAGTAGTGAAGCTATAAATCAACAAAAGGTGGCATTTCTGCCACCTTTTACTTTGTCACTTAAACACTATTTGAATTTCTCCATCGCTTCTTCCATGCTCATGCCACCTGCAATCGCATCCTTACGTTTCGCATTGACTTCCTGGATCTCTTTCATTCTAGGACCGGTAAGTTCGTACCCCTTCATGACAATCAAGGTAATCGCCCATGCAACCATAGGAATCACACAGAATAATACGATTACCACCCAATTCATACCTGCTGAGTAAGGTGTCTCCGCAACCGGAAGATTTTCAAGACCGATCACAGAAACCGCAATACCTACTACAGTTGCTGATAATGATGATACTAATTTATCTACCAATGAGAACAGTGTTCCCATGATACCCGGAATGTATTTTCCGGAGCGATATGTTTCATAGTCTGAACAATCCGCCACCATAGGAATTGGCATATCTGCTGTTGAGTAGTAAGCTCCATATCCAATACCAAAGAATACAATGAACAGGATTGTATATAAATTAATGGAAATACCATTTGCATTATACAAACTTAAATTCCATGTAGGGTTTCCTTGTTTCCAAAGGAGTAAAAGTGCTAACACACCAATATAACAAATCAATGCAACCGATACATATTTCATTAAGGATGCCTTTTGCCCTTCTTTCTGAGAGGTGCGTACAGTAAGCAAGAAAAATGGAACGGAACATACATAACCTAAAACCATCATTGGCAAATAGAGTCCATCATAATTTCCCATCATACATCCGTATAACATACAAAGAACAGTTACATTGGTTGCAATTGATAACGCCAATTTACATCCTGCACCCGCTACCATCAAGCGCTGCATCGGATTGTTGTTTTTGATAATCTCGATATACTCTGAAATTTTTGTTTTTTCCTGCGTACTTCCACCAAGTCCAAAGTATTTTATATTATCTTTTTCCCAAATACCGATGATTGCCAAAATGGTAAGGATAATAGATACAATAATACCAATTGGTGTTAAAAATGCGTAAAAGTTTGCACTGTCATAGTCCGCAACGTTTGATCTCACGATTGGTGCAAGGAACTGCATAAGTCCCATACCTGCCATGGAACCAACCGTATTGAAAATTGTAAATAATGGTCTTTGTTTTGGGTCATTTGTAAGTACTGTCTGTCCGGAACGAGTTACGGATGTCTGGAATGTGTATCCAATTACCCATATCGCATATAAGAGTACAAAGGCTGCGTAGCGAAGCCACTGCATATCTGCCGGAATATTTGGAGTAATCATATAGAGTACAATTACCGATAACGCCATGATGGCGTTACCGATAATCATAAATGGCCTAAACTTTCCTAATTTACCATTGGTTCGGTCCATAAGTGCACCGATGATTGGGTCTGTGATTGCGTCGAATACACGCATACCTGTTACCATCACAGATGCAAATACGGTTGCGATTCCAAGTACATTGTTACCAAATGTTGCGATATAAGACAGAATTAATACATAATAAACGTTTGTTGCACCGTTATTCAGCGGAAACAATACCAATTGATATAATTTCGCGCGATTCACGCCTGTGCTTACTGTTGTTTGTTGATTTTCCATCTATAATTCCTTCTTAATTTTAAATTATTTATTTTTTAATTCTTTTTTGAATTCTTTGTAGCTAGTATATTCTTCTGTTTTTCTGAATTTTTTTGCTTTCAAAATCCAAATCACAAGTGACACTGCAAAAAATGCCCAGAATACAATTGTTAAGGTTCTGCAAGTTCCGATAATGCTCGGTTCTACTGCTTTGATTGTTGTCTTTTCGCCAATACCATTCATAGCTTGTGAATTTGCAATTGCATATAAATCGTGGTGGCAAGCTTCTCTCATAGCTGTAACTGCTACAGGGTCTTCGCTATACTGAGCCAAACCGCCATTTCCTGTAATCATGAATGCAAGCATTGAATCGTATGTAGTTGTTCCACCCATTACACCATCAATACCATTTACCATCGAAGACAGTACATTGTCAGTAATTTGGAGACCATTACATTGCCATTCTTCATTCAAGATACCTTTTACAAGTCCCGCATTAGCACCTGACCACTGAGCTCCCCAACGGGTGTAAGCCATCATAACACCATTACCTGATGCTTGTGAATCTTCCAAAGCACCCTGGAATGCTCTTAAGTAGATTTCACGCGCTGATTGTTCATTTAACCAAGCACCAAGACCGATTCTGTCTTGTTCTGAGTCATTTAAAGCAAAGTGTTTCATTACTACGTAAACACCTTTTTCTTCAATACCTTTTACTTCAGCTTTTCCAATTTCAGATGAAAGAACTGCATCTTCTGAATAGTATTCGAAGTTACGTCCGCCGTATGGAGTTCTGTGTGTATTTGCACCAGGTCCATAGAGGAATGTTACTTTCGCATCTAAACAATCATTACCAACGATGTTACCAATTTCATAAACTAAATCTTTATTAAATGTAGCTGCTAATACGTCCTCTGATGTAAGAGCAGTTGTTTCAACTCCAAGGTGGCTTCCGAATAATGCAACTGTTAAACCTTGAGGTCCGTTTTCATCACGTGTACCTGGAGCTTGTACTGATAATATAGGCATTGTCCAGTGGAATGAGTCACCAATCAAAGAAACCATTTCATCAAATGTAAGTTGATCTAATAATTCATCCCATTTTGGATCATCATAATCAAGACCAATCATATCATAAAGTTTCAAACCATTATCAGCACCGAGTGTAGGCATTTCTACTTTCGCATCTGGATCTGTAGTATATTGTTGATCCTGCAGTGCCTGAATCAAGTAATCATTTAACGCAATCTTAATTGTTTTTTCAACGCTTGGCATTGTGCCTTCCCAGTCGTTACGTGTAAGGTAAGTAACAGTCTGGCCAACTTCTTCATTCATGTTAGGGTCAGAAGCGTCTAATCTGTTTTTAATCTCTGTACCGGCATCACTTGTGGCGTATGTTGTTGTGTCTAATTCTGGATTGTTCCATTTTGCTACTAATGAAGCATTACCAGCTACGTCCATGCGACCTTCTGTGCTATCTGGAGTAAATCCTTTTGCTGCTAATACGTTGTTAGCTGCGTTATGAGAATCAGTAGCTGCTGTAAAGTAGTAATCACCAGCATCTAAGATATATGTTCCAGCGCCGTAAGCATCATAACTTGCTACATAATCGCCATCAACTTCAATTGTTAATGTTTCTGATTCGCCTGGTTTCAGGATCTGTGTCTTGTCAAATCCCACTAAGCTTACAGAAGCTTTTTCTACTTTGTTTTTAATATCATATTCTGTATATGGGCTGGAAACGTAGATTTGTACTGTTTCTTTACCAGCTACATCACCTGTATTTTTAACTGTTACATCAATTGTGTATGTAGTTGTCTCTGCATTGTAAGCAAGCTTCATGTCGCTATACTCAAATGTTGTATAGCTTAAACCATATCCGAATGGGAATGCTACGTCATCACCATATGCATAATCTCCCACTTTATCTGTGCCCATTACATAATCTTCGTAACGTGTTTCATAATACTTGTATCCCACATAGATACCTTCCTGATAAATCATATATGTATCTGCATGTGCAGGAATCTTACTTGTATCGCCTTCGTATACAACTGTCGAGAAGTTTTGCATAGCTGGGCTTGAGTAGTTATCATAGCAATAGGTATCTACTAAACTTCCTGATGGGTTAATTGCGCCATTCAAGATATCTGCTACCGCATTGATACCTGTAGCACCTACACCACCAATCCAAAGTGCAGCATCTACACCATATTCATTGTCTTTTAAGAAGTCCACTTGAAGAGAATTTGATGTATTGATTAAAACGATAATCTTATCAACCTTGCCTTCGTCCTTCATCTTCTTAATGCCGGCCATCATATCTTTTTCATCTTGATTAAGGGCAAGATAGTTCTTTCCGTCACCTAATGTATGGTCAAAATAACAGTCTGCACCTTCACCACCAATACGTGATAAAACAACGATAGCAGCGTCACCGTATTTTTCTACGGATTTCAAAACGTCTTTTGTATAAATATCCCATGGAGCCTCTACGATTTCTGCCTTTCCATAATCGCTCAAAGCATTGTCTGAACCTGCTGAGTCCTGTGCTGTAGCTCCCGCATCTTCACGGGTATAGATTGCTGCATCGCCTTCTTTATAGAAGTTCCACAATGTCTCGTTTACTTTGAAATCTGCTTTTTCTAATGCTGTTTTTAAATCGTCGCATTTTGTTGTGTCAACATTTGCCGAACCTGTACCACCATATACGATGTTTACAGATGATGTTGAGAACAAGCTGACTTTTGCGCCTTTTGCAAGTGGCAGAGCATTATTTTCATTTGTTAAAAGTGATGCTCCTTCCGCTTCTACCTGCTTTACTAATTCAGCACCTTTTTCCACTCTTTCTTTCTCTGTGGCAAAGTCGCCTTCATAGTAAACCGCACTTTTATCTTCGTTTTCCAATTCCCAGAATGTTCCACCTACAAACAATGCGATTGTGTTGTCAAACATGGTAACAACTACAAGTGCAATCGTAAAAATAATTGCAAGTGGACCACTGAAAAGTGTTAAAAATTTCCACGGTCTTCTCGCTCTTCTGCGAGCTTTTTTGTACGCTTTTTTGCGTGCTTTGATTTCTTTCTTGTCCATAAAATATTCCTCTCTTTTTTGTTATTCTCAATCAGACCCTTTATTCTCCCTTCGCAACTTCCTTATCAGGTCTGAAATGATTCTACATCCAGTTTGAACTGTCTCCCTTAGCCAAACGATACTCAGGTCTTTCTGAATCCACCTTGTAGATAACACCCATATCTGTGTAATCTCCGGCCTTTACTTCCAGTTTGTTCTGGTCTTCCAACACAATATCAAATTTGAATACATTTTCACCTTTTTGTGTTCCTACCAATTTCCCATTATGGTATAACGAAACTTCATCTAAGTTGGAATAAACCGTAATGGTCTGCTTTGGTACACTTCGGAATTCATAGCGTTTTCCTGCCAAATATACAAATTTGTCTTTCTTATTCCAATATGCCTTGTACAAATAAAACGCATCTTTCTTTGTCTTGCGGTCAAATGTGATAAGACCCTTGTGATTCATTCCCGGTTCACCGCCCTGATTACGGGCATCTGCTGCGAAATCAAACATATTCCAATAGTAATGTGCCCACATGTATGGATGACGTTTGAAACATTCCAACATGTATTCATGATATTTTGAATGATATTCCTCTGAATTATCCCCACGCTTCGGTCTCTTCGAATGAAGATTTGGCATACCTTCTGCACCGTATTCCGAATAACACAGGCAACGATTTGGATATACAAAATGATAAAATGAAATCCACAAATCATTTAACCAAAGGAATGGTACATACCATCCAAGGTATAAGTTCCAGCCAACCAAATCCGTAATCTTTGATACCGGATGGAATGGGTGACACACCGCATAACAAGCCAATGTAGTTGGTCTTGTCGGGTCCATCTTGTGACACAAATCATTTAACACGTGATGATTTTTAAGCATCTGTTTTCTGTATTTTCTTCCGGAAATGGTAATCTCGTTGGAAACTCCCCAAACCACAATACTTGGATGGTTGTAGTTTTGAACAATCAATTCTTTCATTTGAGAAATAGTATTTTCATTTCCATTTGCCAAATGTTCTGATATATATGGAATCTCCGCCCATACAATCATTCCCACCTTATCACACAAGTCATAAAAATATTGGTCGTGTTGATAATGCGCCAGACGAATGGTGTTGGCTCCCACTTCCCGAATCAGTTCCATATCCCTGTCGTGTTGCTCTTTGCCAATAGCATTTCCGATTCCCTTATAATCCTGGTGACGGGATACCCCATGTAGCGGATAAGGTCTTCCGTTTAAATGGAATCCATCCTCCGGGCTAAACTCAAAGGTACGCACACCACAGTTGCATGAAATCTCATCCACCTCTGTTCCGTTTTTCACAAGAGTTGCCTTGATTTCATAAAGGTATGGGTCCTCCAAACCATCCCACAGATGTACATTGGAAATATGAAGCGTCACATCCTGTCCTTCCCCATCTGCGATCACATTTCCCCCGTCATCAAGAAGTTCTACCACAACCTTGGCTCCGGCTTCTTTTGCTGCTTGGTTTATGTATGTGACTACTTTTACATCAGCGTCTTTCCCTGAAACAGATGTGGTATATTTGATTCCAGGTCCTCCGTAATAATCTAAATCAAAATGTTCTTTCTTTACAATTAAAATCTCAATATCCCGATAGATTCCACCATAGAATGTGAAGTCTGCTTTTTGCGGATATACGCGATCATTGACGCTATTGTCCACTTCTATGACAATGCTGTTATCCTCTTTCAGCTTGTCCGTCACGTCCACGCGGAATGTGGAATATCCTCCGTCATGTCTGCATACAGACTCTCCATTCAAGATAATGTTTGCACTGGAATTGATGCCATGAAATTGTAAATACACGCATTCTTTCTCTTCTGTAAATTTCGGCTTTGCAAAGTGGTTATCATACACCAGCATGCCACGATAATAATCATTTCCACCATCTTGTCCGTCTTTGGCGTTCCATGTGTGTGGCAGCTCTACCGGTGCTCGATTCCCCTTCCGGTCTGTAAAGTTCCAGCCGTTCATCAACTTAATAATTTCTCTCATTGATTCGACTCCTCTGTTACATATTTCCCGACGATACACTATATCGTCAGATAGATATAGTGTATCATTTTTTCACATTTTTGTGTGGACTTTTTTTGTTTTTATGTGCAGTTTTTACGGCAAACTTTCCTCCACACAAAGTGCCCCATATCCAACTACCTGATTTGGATACTCTTCAAATCCAAGAATCTGCCTTGCTCCTCTCTGGAAATATGCTTTCACCTTCTCCCCATAAAGGAAGGGATCGTTTCCATCGACAATTCCCCACTGCATTAGAAGCGCTGCACTTCCCGTCACAAATGGTGTTGCAAAAGAGGTACCGGAAAACTCACCAAAACTTCCGCCCGGAATGGGAGCCCTCACATTCACTCCCGGTGCCACAAGGTCAGGTTTGATTCTTGCGCCTGCACCACGCCCCGAAAAGTCTGCATAGGTCATGGTGGCCGAATTGTAAGCCCCAACGCCTATGGTCCGAAATGCAGTAGACGGAATGGTAAGTGTCCCCTGCACGCTTGGAAACAGAAATTCTGTCCCCTCATTCAACACGCTCTCACTTGGCAGCCAAAGGGCATAATTTCCGCTAATGATTTCTCTCGGCACCAAGATAATCCTCCAGATTCCATTGGTGATGTAATCAGTCCTCGGAAGAAAATCGATATAAATCTCCTGGTCTATGGTGTATGGACTGGGTTCGCCATAATATAGCAGAATCTCCGTTTCCCCTATCCGAAAACGTTGGGACCCCAAAATTTCCTGTATAGGACCTATCCTCACGCCCGAAGGTGCCTCCAACAATATATCTACCAAATCGTAATATGCTTTCCAAATCTGCACATTAAGTCCCGTTTCATTTTCCTGCACCGCAAGCTCAATTTCCACCTGCTCGTTTTCCGTCAAAATTCCTGACACATGCCCTGCCGTATTTCCCTCGTTTCCAGTTCCAATGCAGATGACATTTTTCCATCGGCTTGCCGCATCCTGTATAAATTGTTCTAAGAGGCTGTTGCCATCATGAGCCCCATAAGTATTTCCAAAACTCAGATTGATTGCAATCGGCTGCCCATACCCCAATGCCTTTCGAATCACATAATCAATCGCCTGCATAAGTTCCGTTGTCCGGGGAAATCCATTCAGTCTTGGAAGCCCCAACTTCACCACAATCAAGTCGCTCTCGTATGCGACTCCTCGGTACTCCCCACTGTTTCCTGCCGCCACTCCCGCAACTGCCGTTCCATGTCCTGAGATATCCTGACTTGGCACAAGCTGCCGCCTTTGTTCTATAGTAGGCTGGCGCAGCGCTTCATTGATCTGTTCACTGGTGTATTCTGTCCCAATGAGATACCCTTCCGGTGGATTTTCCGAAAGAGATTGATCCCACAAGTTTCGGATGCGAGTGGTTCCATCTACTTTCCGAAAAACCGGATTTGCATAATCAATTCCCGAATCTATCACTCCCACCAGCACGCCTCGGCCTGTCAAATTTAGAGGCGGCCTCTGCACCGGTGGAATACAGGATGCCCTCTTTTCGTTTTCCACTGCAAAAAATAGTCTTTTCGGTTTCTCCACAAATTCTATCTGCGGAAACTCTGTGAGGCGGTCGATTAAATCCTCTCGGATTGTAATGATTGCATACTCATTTTGGAGTTCTACCACCCCTGCTCC